>JANLTL010000290.1:0-2571 GCA_031362905.1 Burkholderiales bacterium
GGCAATGGCAAGTCCAGACATTCTTGCGCGGCTCGAAGGGCTGGGCTTTCAGGTCAAGACCGATACACCACCGCAATTTGATGCCTACCTCAAGGCCGAGAAGGCCAAATGGGCCAAGGTGGTGAAAGACGCTGGCGTGCCGCAGGAATGAGCCCGCGGCCGCGCACGGTTGACGTCCACGCCCATATCCTGTTTCCGGAGTTGATGGGCATGGCCGGTGCGGCCGGCCCGGAGATGGGCGTGGCCGATGGCGCAAGCTTTTTTCGCTCGGGCGATTACGTGCTGCGTGGCGTCAAGTTTGTCGGCTCGCCGTTTGCTGACGTCGCTGCGCGACTGGCGCTGATGGACCAGCTCGGGCTCGATCACCAGATTCTCTCGCCCAATCCGCTTACCTACTTCACTGCCTTGCCGGTGGCCGACGCGGTGCGTTTTTGCCGCGCCCAGAATGACCTGACGGCAGCGACGGTGGCGGCGCATCCGCTGCGCTTTTCCGGATTCGCCCAATTGCCGATGCAGGATGTCGATGCCGCCATCAGCGAGCTCGAACGAGCAGTCAACGCATTGGGGCTGGTGGGCTCGTATCTGGGCAGCCAGTTTGGCGAAATGGAACTGGCCGATCCGAAGCTCGACCCGCTTTGGGCTGCGCACGCAGCGCTGGATGTGCCGGTGGTGATCCACCCGGCGCCAGTCAATATTGAGTTGCCGCTGGCGCGCCAGCATGCCGCGCGGCGCTGGGATCTGGATCTGGTCATCGGTTTCGGCCACGATGAAACCGCAGCAGTCGCGCAGCTTCTCTACGGTGGTGTGTTGGATCGCCATCCGCGCTTGCGCGTGCACATCCCGCACGGTGGCGGTACCGCACCGTACATGAAGGGCCGCATGAAAACGGCGTTGCAGCGGCGGCCCTGGGCCAAGGGCTTGCTCAAACGCGACTTCGCCGACCTATGGGCGCAACTCTCGTTCGATTGCCTGGTCGGCACACAAGACGCGATGCGCTTCCTGATCCAGAGTGAAGGCCCCGGTCGCGTCATGCTCGGCTCCAACTTCGCCGGCTGGGACCAGGAAGACGACATTGCCGCGCGAGTGACGGCGTTGGCACTGGCGCCGCAAGATACCGCAGCGGTGCTGGGGCAGTCGGCAAGCAGCTATTTCAAGCTCGATCGCAGCTAAGCACAGTCACCAGGCTGGGGCGTGGCGCGCAGTCACTCACGCAGTCACCCTCACACTCAACGACGCAGGCGCACAGCGCTACCGGCCTGCATGCGCTCCTGACCTCATCGAGGAGAAGCGCTCCCACCATGGGTTTCAGGCCTTCGTCCGTGCCGGCGCGTCAGGGTTTGGCCGGCGCCGACCAACCGCCACCAAGGGCTTTCATCAAGTCGACGCTGAACGCCAGCCGCGCCTGCCGGTTGCGCACCAACGCCAGTTCCGCATCATTGGCGGTGCGCTGCGCGTCGAGCACTTCAAGAAAGCCCGAGTAGCCGGCCGCATAGCGCGTGCGCGAAATGTCCAGCGCATCGCGTGCCGCAGCCACGCGCATCTGCAGGTCGGTTTCGGTGGCGCTGGTCAACTCAAGATTGCTGATCGCATCGGCGGTTTCACGAAACGCGGTCTCGACCACCTTCTGGTAGTTTGCGAGTGACTGGCGCTGGCGTGCTTCGGCCTGTTCGGTACGTGCCGTGAGGCGCCCGCCATCAAAGATCGGCAGCGCCAGCCCGAAGCCGAGCGTCCAGATACTCGAGCCCGAGAGCAGCAGGTTGGAGAACGCGCCGCTCTGGCTTCCGAGGATGCCGGTGAGCGAAATCGAGGGAAACAGCGCCGCCTTGGCGACACCGATGCGCGCATTGTTGGCCACCAGGTTTTGTTCGGCCACCTGCACGTCGGGGCGGCGCTCGAGCAGCGCTGACGGCAGCCCGGGGGGCGGAAGCGGCGGTACCGGCAGCGTGTCGAGGCTGCCGGGCGCGAGCTTGAGAGCGAGCTGGCCGGTCAACTGGCCCAACTGGTGTTCCAGCAGCTTGCGCTGGCGCTCGAACTCCTTGAGTTGAATCGATGCATCGGCCAAGGCGCCTTGCGCTTGCGCGGTTTCGAGCGGAGAAGCGATGCCACCGGCGACGCGGTCACGCGTCACCTGCAGGGCCTCCTCGCGTGCCTTGTGGGTGATGCGCGAGACTGCCAACTGTGCATCGACCGCGCGCAGCGCGAAATACACCTGTGCCGTGGTGCCGGCCAGGGTGAGCGCGACCACGTCGCGCGCATAGCGGCTCGACAGCGCTTGGGCGCGGGCCGCCTCGGTAGTACGGCGCAAGCGGCCCCAGAAGTCGATCTCGAATGAAGTCGATGCGACAAGGCGGCGATCCGGCCGGATCAGCGGGTTCGCGTTGGGCAGGGCGGTCAGGCGGCTCACCTGTGAGCGGGTGTTGGTGAAACCTCCGTCAACTTGCGGCAAGGAATTGGCATCGACTTCGCGCAAGGCGGCTTCGGCCTCATCGAGCTGCGCGGTGGCAAGGCGCATGTCGGTATTGCGCGTTTGCGCAGCGACCACCAGTGTCGAGAGCGTTGCATCCTGATACA
>JANLTL010000597.1:0-2714 GCA_031362905.1 Burkholderiales bacterium
GTCGTCGACGCATTGTCGGACTATGGCATCGACCATATCGAGATGCCAGCCACACCGGCACGGGTGTGGCAGATGATGCAGGCGGCGCGATGATCCTGATTTGCGGTGCCACCGGGCGTGTCGGCACTGCGCTGATCCGTGAATTGCGCGCGGCTGGTGCACGAGTGCGCTGCCTGGTGCGCGACCTCGATCGGGCCCGTGCCTTGCTTGGCGCAGACCTTGAATTCGCGTGCGCCAACTTCGACGATGCCACCGGACTCGACGCCGCTCTGCGTGGCGTCAAGCAGTTTTTTGTGATGTCGCCGGTCGGCCCCGAAATGGCGGTGCAGCAAGAGCGCGCGGCGCAGGCCGCGGTGCGCGCGGGGGTTGAGCGCATCGTCAAATTGTCGGGCTCGTCCTGGACCATGCAGCCGAACCACATGACATCCACGGGTGCCGCACACGCGCAGGTCGAAGCCGTCATCGAACGCACCAGCATCGCGCACACGTTCATACGCCCCAACGTCTTCATGCAAGGCATGCTCGGGCGACTCCCGGGGCAAATTGCGCAAGGCGACAGTTTCGGGCTGGCGATCGGCGCTGCGCGTGCGGCGTTCATCGACATCAACGATATCGCTGCCGTGGCGGCGCGTACCTTGCTGGCCGAGCAGACGCTCGGCCCGGTTCTCGACATCACGGGCCCGCAGGCCTGGTCCGGTGACGACATCGCGCGCATTGCTAGCGCGGTCACCGGTCGCCCGGTCTCCTACCGGCCACTGCAAATGGACGCTGCTTTGGCCGGGCCGCGCGCAGCCGGTGAATCGGCCTACATGCAACGCCACTTGTCCGAAGTCTGGACCTTGATGACGCAAGGTGCGGCTGCCGCAACCACCGACGTGGTTCCCGCCATCTGTCACAGACCCGCGGGTGCGGTCGAGCCGTGGCTGCGCCGTGCGCTGGCCCCTGCCCAATCATGAGCGCGAACGGGTTCGCCGACCGGGTCAGCGCGGCCCACCTGGTGCCGCTCTGGGACGTGATGCGCGGCATGCTGCCAAGCCATCCCCTGCCGCAGGCGCAAGCACACCACTGGCGCCTTGGAGACTGGCGTCCGCCCTTGATCGAGGCCGCCTCGCTGGTCACGGCGGAACAGGCCGAGCGACGTGTGCTGCTGCTCGAAAACCCGGCCTATGCCGGCGAGTTCCGGGTGGCGGCCAGCATGCATGCGGGCTTGCAATTGCTGGCGCCAGGAGAAACGGCTGCGCCGCATCGCCATAGCCAGGCGGCCTTGCGTTTCGTGATCGAAGGGTCGGGCGCCCACACGTTGGTCGACGGGGTGCGCCAGGACATGCTTCCCGGCGACTTCATTCTGACCCCGGCGTTCGCCTGGCACGAGCATGCCAACCCGGGGACGGCGCCAATGATCTGGCTCGACGGCCTTGACCTGCCGCTGGTGCGCCTGCTCGGGACCACCTTTGCGCAGTTCTCGCCGGCGCAGGATCCTTTCGCAGCGACTTCTACCTGCATGGAAGTCGCGCGCATGGGGCATGGTTTGTTGCCGGCGCAGCGTATCGACCGCGCCAGACCGTCGGGTCTGGTGCGCTATCCGTATGCAGCGGCGCGCCCCGCACTCGATGCACTTCGTGCCGCCGGATCGATTGACCCATGCCAGGGTTTTCGCTTGCACTATGCCGATCCTGCGAGCGGCGGGCATGCCATGCCAACGCTTGCGGCTTACCTGCAGTTGCTGCCCGCGGGGTTCCAGGGAATGCGCTACCGCTCGACTGAAGCCTTCATCCATTACGTGGTCGAGGGTGGCGGTACTACCATGATGGGCGCAGAAGATGGCTCCGAGCGCGCCATCGAGTGGTTGCGCGGCGACCTGTTTGTGATACCCGGCTGGCTCGCCCATCGACATCTGGCCAGTGCGGATGCGGTACTGTTCAATTTTTCCGACGGTGCCGCACAGCAGAACCTTGGTCTTTGGCGCGAGCGCAGAGACTGAGCCCGGCCCTGATGCATTTCAACACCCAACCCAAGGAGACTCAGTGATGAAAGCTTTTCTGCATTTCGCTACAGGGATTGCCTTTGCTTCGGTCCTGGCCGCGCCAGTGGCGGCGCAGACCACGCTCAACATGTCGATCTGGATTCCGCCGCAGGCGCCGTTCGTCCAGGACGCCATGCTGGGGTGGGCCAAGCAGGTTGATGACGCCACCGCAGGGCGCGTCAAGGTGCGCATGCTGCCCAAGGCCGTGACCAGCCCGCCGCAGCATTTCGATGCCGTCAAGGACGGGCTCGCCGACGTGACCTTCATCGTGCATGGCTACACGCCGGGGCGCTTCGTGGCCACCAAGGTTGCGGAGCTGCCCTTCCTCGGCGACAGCGCGACTAGCGTGTCGGTAGCCTACCAGCGCCTGCATGAACGCACGCTGGCCAAGGCCAACGAGCACCAAGGCGTGAAGGCGCTTGCGGTGTTCACCCACGGCCCGGGGCAGATGTACCTCGCCAAGAAAAGCGCAGCCAAGCTCGAAGACCTCGCCGGCCTCAAGTTTCGCACCGGCGGCGGCGTGGTCAATGACATTGCGGCGGCAATGCAGATCACCGGCCTGCTCAAGCCCGCGCCCGACGTCTACGAGAAGCTCAGCAGCGGCGTTGCCGACGGCGTGTATTTCGCACGCGAGTCGATCCTCACCTTCAAGCTCGGCGCGGTGGTCAAGCATGCAGTGATGGTGCCCGAT
>JANLTL010000604.1:0-3091 GCA_031362905.1 Burkholderiales bacterium
GCGGAAGTCTTCCTGTGAAGTCGCATGCGCTTCGACCCCGAGACCGCCGAATTTTTCTTTCAGGTCCGGATCAGCCATGATCTTGGTGAATGCCGCCGAGTACTGCGCCACTACAGGCTGCGGTGTCCCGGTTGGCAGAAATACGCCCCACCAATTGACCGCCACCAAACCCTGCAAACCCCCTTCGGCAAAGGTTGGAATGTCCGGAAACAAGGGCGAGCGTTTGGCGCTGGTGATTGCCAGCGGGCGCACCTTGCCCGATTTGATGTGCTGCGCCACCGGCAGGGCATCAGACACGATGAACTGCACCTGACCTGCAATCACGTCGATGATCGCCTGACCGCCGCCCTTGTAGGGAATTTGCGCCATCTTGATGCCGCCCTGGCGCATCATCATTTCGCCGGCCAGATGCGACATGCTGCCGGCGCCACTGGTGGCGAAATTGATCGAGCCCGGTTTGGCGCGTGCCGCGGCCATCAGCTCCGGAAGCGATTTGAATGGGGATGCCGCGGGCACCACCAGAATGTTCGGGCCGGTGGCCACCAGCGAGACGCCGATGAAGTCCTTGTCCATGCTGTAAGGCACTTTGGACAGCAAGGGATTGACCGACGCCGGCTGCAGATTGCCGATGACAAAGGTGTAGCCATCAGGAGACTGGCGCGCCGTGAATTCCATCGCGATCGCGCCTTGGGCGCCCGGCTTGCTTTCGACCACTACAGTTTGATTCCAGGAATCGGTGAGTTTCTGCGCCATGATGCGGCCCATCAGATCAGAGCTGCCACCGGGCGGATAAGGAATGATCATCTTCACCGGCTTGTTCGGAAAGGCTTGCGCCAGGGCCGTGATTGGCAAAGCCAATGTGGTCGTTGCGAAAAATGCAAAGCAGGCTCGCGTGATCGCGGTTTGTCTGTTCATTTCGGCGTCTCCTGATTCTGGTTGGCTTGGGTCAATTGCAGCAATCAGCCATTAGTCTATATTATCGCCTGATAAATAACGAGTCCCGTCCACTTCGAGCTCCTCATGCCCCTCTCTACGCCCAAACCCGCAAGCCGCGCTGATCAATCCCTCGCGCTGAATATGAAGTTGCTGTCGCACCACGAGCTTGACGGCTTCGGCGGCATGGGTGAAGGCATGGCGATGCAGCAGACCCGCGATGGCCGCCGCATCATGTGGATGGCGCACGAGTCGGCGCCGAAAAATTTCACCGCCGTCGATGTCACTGACCCGCGCGCGCCCAAGGTAGTGGTACAGACCGAATTGCCGCACATGCAGGTGCGCTCCAACTCGCTCGACGTCGTAGGCGACATCATGGCGGTGGCCTACCAGACCAAAAACGTCAACATGAAGCCGGCCGGTTTTGATTTATTCGACATCAGCACGCCAGAGAAACCGAAGCTGATTTCGCATTTCGACTGCTCCGGGCCGTTCTCGCGCGGTGTGCATTGCGTGTGGTTTGTCGATGGCAAGACCGTGCACATCGCCTCCGGCGCGCCAGATTTTCAGCCGCGCAACCCCAAGGATGACCAGTTCTACCGCATCATCGACGTGTCGAACCCGGCCAAGCCGGTCGAGACCGGGCGCTGGTGGTATCCCGGTACGCGCGAGGGCGACAGTGCACCGCCCCCCGCCCGGCTGCCGGCGAAATTCGATGTCGGCTTTCGCACCCACAACACCAACGTCTATCCCGAGCGCCCCGACCGCGCCTACATCGGCTACATCGACGGCGGCGCTGTGGTGCTCGACATCAGCGACCAGAGCAACATCAAGGTGGCATCGCAGTGGAACCACTCGCCGCCCTTCAACGGTTTCACCCACACCGTGCTGCCGCTGTTCAAGCGCGACTTATGGGTGGTGAGCGACGAATGCGTGCAGGACGACGGCGCCGACTGGCCCAAACTGGTGTGGATGGTCGATGCGCGCAATGAAGCCAATCCGATACCGATCGGCACCTTCCCGATGCCGCCGGCGGATGTGTTCACCAAGCGCGGAGGGCGTTTCGGCGCGCACAACCTGCACGAGAATCTGCCCCTGCCCTGCTCGTTTCAGTCCGACACCATCGTCGTCTGTACCTTCTTCAATGGCGGCCTGCGCGTGTTTGACACCAGCAATCCGTATCAGGTGCAGGAGATTGCCTACTACGTGCCCGGTGCGCCGCGCCTGTGCCCGTCGGGCGCGATCCAGCTTAACGACGTGTATGTCGATGAGCGCCAAGTGGTGTACACGATGGACCGCTTCGGCGGCGGCCTGTATGCGCTGGAGATGAACATCTAATGGGTTGGGGAGGACCATTAGCTCCGCCCCCAACTGACTTCCGACGCTCATGAGCACTGCGCGAGATCCCTTGGCGGGAAAACTGCCCGTCACCCTCATCACCGGCTTTCTCGGCAGCGGCAAGACCACGCTCATCAGCCGCCTCTTGAAGCACCCGGACATGAACCGGGTAGCGGTCGTAATCAACGAGATCGGCGAGATCGGCATCGACCACGACCTGGTGACGATGTCGTCCGAAAACGTCTCGCTGCTCGCCAATGGCTGCCTGTGCTGCACCGTGCGCACCGATTTGCAGGAGACGCTGCGTGAATTGTTCGGCCAGCGCCGCGCCGGGCAGATCGCCGACTTTGACCGCGTCATCGTCGAGACCACCGGCCTCGCCGACCCGGCACCGGTGATCCAGACCCTGGTGAGCGACACCATGCTAGCGGCGCAGTACCGCCTCGACGGCGTGGTGACCCTGGTTGATGCCATCAACGGCCCGGGGCAACTCGAGAATCAGCCCGAAGCGCAAAAGCAGGCGGCGCTTGCCGACCTGATCCTCATCACCAAAAGCGACCTGGCGGACCCGGCAGCGCTTGATGTACTCGGCAAGTCGCTCAAGGCCATCAACGCCACCGCGGAGCAGCGAGTGGTAACGCTGGGCGAGATCGCACCGTCCGAACTGGTGGGCCTCGGTCTCGCCAGCGCGCGCGTCGGCCCGGCCACGCAGCGCTTCCTCGGCACGCCGCTTGAGGGCGAAGGGGACGGCTACCTCGGCGAGCGCCGCGGCGGACGGCACGACCCGGCTATCCGCACCCTCTCCCTACGCTTCGACGCG
>JANLTL010000617.1:0-5758 GCA_031362905.1 Burkholderiales bacterium
GCCGACCGGCCGATGACGGTGCAGGATTTGTTGCGCCACACCTCAGGCGTCACCTACGGGCAATTTGGCGACTCCCTGGTCAAGCAAGCCTATCGCGCCGCCGACATGATGAGCGTGAAGCAGACCAATGCCGAGTTCATCACCAAGTTGTCGAAACTGCCGCTGCAAAACCAGCCCGGTGAAGTCTGGGAGTACAGCATGTCGACCGACGTACTTGGCCGGCTCGTCGAAGTGGTCTCCGGGCAGTCGCTCGACGCCTTCATCGCCGCGCGCATCACCGGCCCGTTGGGCATGACCGATACCGGCTTTCATGTTCCGGCGAGCGAAGCACATCGCGTCGCCGAGGCCCTGATCGATCCTGCCACCGGCGAGCGCCCGCCGATGGCGCGTGACCTTACCGTCAAGCCCAATTTCCTCTCGGGTGGCGGCGGCATGGTGTCTACCGCCCTTGACTATCTGCGCTTTGCGCAAATGCTGGCCAACGGCGGCCGCATCGTGGTCGGAGAGAATGAAGGCAAGCGCCTGCTCGCCGCCAAGACCGTCGCCTTGATGAGCAGCGATCATCTGCCGCCCAGTGTCGGCTTTGCCGCGTCTACCCGCGCGCAGTTCGAAGAGTCGGCACCGTTGCCCGAATTCGGTCAAGGCTTCGGCCTCGGCTTTTGCGTGCGCAAGGAAGCCGGGCGCAACCCCGTGCATGGCTCGGCGGGCGAGTTCTACTGGTCGGGCGTGCACGGCACCTATTTCTGGATCGACCCGTCCGAGTCCCTGATCGGCATTCTCATGACCTGCGCACCGAACGTGCGGCGCCACTATCGCGCGCTGATGCGGCAACTGACCTATCAGGCCCTGGCGGACTGAGCGCGCCAAGGCACCGGGCAGTCCACGCGCGCTGCCCGGCCCAGCAATCACGACTGGCGTCGTGCGCCATCTCACCAGGAACTTCCCCCACATGCAGCGCGTCTTTCTCACCCATCCACCCGAAGCCCTCGCCAAGTATTACGGCGACAAAGCCATCGCCGGCCTCAGGAAGATTGCCGAGGTCAAGTTCAATCCGCTCGACCGCGAGCTCTCCGTGCCGGAACTGGCCGCAGCGGCGCAGGACTGCGCCATCATCATCAGCTACCGCCAGACACCGGGCACCGCCGAATTGTTTGGGCTGGTGCCCAATCTGGTTGCGTTCTCGCGCTGCGCCATCGACATTCGCAACGTCGATGTCGATTGCGCCAGCGCGCAGGGCATTCTGGTGACGCAGGCGAGCGCCGGCTTCATCACCTCGGTAGCCGAGTGGTGCATCGGCGCCATGATCGATCTTTCGCGCAGCATCAGCGCGTCGAGCGAGGCCTACCATGCGGGGCGCGTGCCGGTGGCGCAGATGGGACGCGAGTTGCGCGGCGCGACGCTCGGCGTGATCGGCTACGGCCAGATCAGCCGCGCCCTCTGTCCGCTCGCTCTGGCGTTCGGCATGCGTGTGCTGGTCAGCGACCCGTATGCCAAGGCGTCTGACATAACGCCCGCGCTGGCAATGCTCAAGCAGGTCACGCAGCCCCAATTGCTGGCTGAGTCCGACTATGTAGTCTGCCTCGCCGTTGCCAACGACGAAACCGAAAACCTGATGAACGCCGCCGCCTTCGCGCAGATGAAACCCGGCGCACTGTTCATCAATCCTTCGCGCGGCAACTTGGTCGATGAAGCCGCGCTGCTGTACGCGCTCGACAGCGGGCATCTCTCAGGCTCTGCCATGGATGTAGGCCGCGCGCCGGACCAAATGCCGACGCCTGCGCTGGCGCGCCATCCGAAAGTCATTGCCACGCCCCACCTTGGCGGCCTCACGCCGCCAGCGATCGAGCATCAGGCACTCGAAACCGTGGCGCAGGCGGCGCGGATACTGCGCGGAGAAGCACCCACTGGTGCCGTGAACGCGCCTCAGGCCGCGCGCCTCAAGCGGCTGTCCGCGACGTGACATCGGCCAGTGCCGGCGCGGCGCGCCGACCGGCGCTGCACCCAGTCTCAAGCCGCGTGCGCGCTTTGCTCAAGCACCGTCAACACCGCACGATACAGATCGGCCGGCGCCACCGGCTTGTGCAGCAGCGCCACCCCGCTCGCTTCGGCCTCGCGCAGGCGTTCGGGCGCGGTATCGCCGGTGATCAACAGAGCCGGCACGTCAACACCTAGCGCGCTGCGCACGGCGGCAATCGCTTCGGCCCCGGTGCGCTGCTCGCGCAAGCGGTAATCGCTGATCACCAGCGCCGGCGCGTGCGCACGCGCCATCACCAGCGCCTCGTCGATCGACTCGGCGGCATCGCACACGGCACCCCAGTCACGCAGCAAATGCTGCATGCCGGACCGCACGGTTTCATCGTCATCAATCACCAGCACGCGCAGACCGAGCAGGCGCACTTTATCGCCCGAGCGCGTCGCCGCCTCCGCCACTGCAGGTGCATCGGTCAAGGGCAGCGCCAGGCGAAACACACTGCCGCGCCCGACGCGTGAGCGCAGCACCAGCGCATGGCCGAGCGTGGCAGCCATGCCGCTGGCGATCGCCAGACCCAGCCCGAGGCCCTTGCGGCGGTCACGCTCCGGGTTGCCGAGCTGATGGAACTCGCGAAACACGTCCTGCTCGTGCTCTGGAGCAATCCCTATGCCGGTGTCCCACACCTCCACCTCAACCGCACCGCCGCGCGTGCGGCAGCCGACCAGCACACCGCCTTTCTCGGTATAGCGGATCGCATTGCTCACCAGATTGCGCAGGATCAGCGCTACCAGCGCCGCGTCGGAGGCGACCACCGCATGTGTTTCGCGTGAACGATACACGATGCCCTTCGCATCGGCGAGTGCGGCCAGCTCGACCTCGATCTCGTTGAGCAGCGGTTGCAGGCGAAACGGTGCCATCTGCGGCTTGACCACCCCGGCCTCGATGCGCGAAAAATCAAGCAGGGTATTGAGCATCTCGCCCGACGCGGTGCCGGCCGCGCGCGCATGGGTGAGCACCACACGCTGCTCGTCGGTCAGTGTGCTGCGCGCCAGCACCTCCAGAAACAGTCCCTGCGCATGCACCGGCTGGCGCAGGTCGTGGCTGGCTGCGGCCAAAAATTTCGACTTGGCGAGGTTGGCTCCCTCGGCATCGGCACGCGCCGCCAGCGCGCTCTCGGTCTCCAGACGCAGGCGTTCGACCAGTTCCACATTCTCGAAGCGCAGTTCGATCATGGTGCGGTACGAGTCCGCGACCCGGTTGGCCTGGGCGATGGACACAGCGAGCGCAATCACCACCCCGCCCGCCAGGGCCTGGTAGGGCGTCTCGCCCGTCAAGGCCAGCTTGATGGCCAGCGGCAGCAGCAGCAGCACGCAATAGCCCGCGAACACAAAGCGCACGGGAGTCATAAACGAGGAGCCGCCTGCGAGCATGCCGGCGATGCACCCGATCAACAAGGCCACGTCGGTCGGGGCTGCGGCATCGAGCGCAAGCCAGGGCAGCGCGCCCCATACCGCGCCGTAGAGCGCGTACAGGAGGATGACTGCGCTGGCCTCATCGCCTGAGCCCGGCAAAGGGTCCGTCTGGCGCAGAAACGCGCGCGCCAGCGCAACCGCCAATACACCGAACCCCACCACGGCCGCCATCCAGCAAGCGATGACCACCGGGCCCGCTGCCGCTGCCAGCACCCACGCCGCCAGCAGCGCCACGATGGCGGCACTCAAAAAAGAATAAGGCGCATTGGCATGCACCAGCCGCAACTGCTCAACGAGCACGCGATCCGGCTGCGGCCACGCCAACTTCTGCGACCAGGAGCGGCGCAGCGGCGATGGATCAGGCGGCAAAACGCGTGCGGTGCGCATTCCCCTAGCGTACCAGCCCGCGCCGCCGTGCCGCAAACGCTGCCTCGGAACGGCTCGACACGTTCAGAAATGCCAGCACCGCCTGCACGTGGCCGCGCACGGTGTTTTCCGACAGATCGAGCCTGCGGCCGATCACCTTGTTGGACAAGCCTTCGCACAAGAGATCCAGCACCTCGCACTGGCGCGGCGTCAGGCGCGACCCGGCTGCGCCGCCGGCATCCGTCGATGCGGCGTCATCACGCTCAGCGTGCCCCTGGCCGTTGCCGCGCACTTCGCCGCGCAAGGCACGATCCACCGCCGCGATGATCTTCTCGCTCGGCTCCGACTTGGCCACATAGGCCACCGCGCCGCGCGCCAGCGCATCGCGCACGGTCTCAGGCTCGGTGTGCGATGACAGCATCACCACTGGCGCGTCGGGCCAACGCTTGCGCAACACCGTCAGCCCATCGAGACCATTGAGGCCGGGCAACTCGATGTCGAGCAACACCAGATGCGGTTGGCAGGCCGGCGCACCGTCCACGTCACGCAGTGCCTCGGCAATCGACCCCGCTTCGCGCAGCACCGCGCCAGGCACACCCGACTGCACCACCATGCGCAGGCCCGAGCGGATCAGCGCGTGATCGTCGATCAACAGAATCTGGGCGGCGGTGCGTGATGCAGACATGAGGCGCATTAAACCCTGCCGGCAAAAACCGGCGCAAGCGTTTTGGTGAAAACCAGTCCAAATGGACTAATCGAAATCACGTTTACCTCGCGTAGATTTCGCAGCGCTTCCTAGTGAAACGCAGCATCAGTCCTCGCTTCGCTTTGACCTCTTCGATACCCCGCCCGTCAACAGCCTGAAATTCGTGGGGGAGATCACGGGGCCACCCGACTGACGCTCGATATCCTTGCGCGTCCTGCCTGCCACGGCACCGCCATCACCGGCGTCCCGCTTGAGCGGCGCAATGCCGTGGGAATCCCGATCCCGGTGAAGCTTGGTGGTAGTCGCCTCGGCCAGCATGGTGAGGATCAACTCGATGTCCGTCATGTGGTCACGCAAATTCTGACTCACGAGGGACTTCACCTTCTTGTATTCGTCCACTTTCAAGCCAAATGCACCCTGCATGAGTTCGTTGGTCAACACCACAAAATCGAGCCTGCGCGCTGCGCCGCGTTGTTTCCATTCGTCCGTCAAGTCCTGCCGTACTGCAATGCCGCGCAACCGCTTGTCGATCCAGTCTTTTGGATACCCCTTCTGCTCGTACAGCGTTTGCATGCGGCCCATCGCCAGCTCGGGGTTTTCAATTTCGTCGATGCGCTCCTTGCCCACCCTGGCGAGCCAGCGTTTCAGCGGCTCCAGCTTGGGAGAGGGAATTGACTGAATCACGCGAAACAGCGTCTCGGTGTTGGCGCAGTCGGTCAGCCGTAGCTTGCCATCCGGTGCGGCCATTTTCAACTGTCCGATTTTTTCGGACACTTCGGAATAGCCCTCCGCCGCCAGCTTTTTCTTGAGATCGTTCCAATACTTGCGCGGCCGGCCGCCCCCGACCAAAACCTCGACTACGTCAATGATCGAAAACCACCACTCGCCCTCGTGAAGGACTTTTCTGATCTGCTTTCCATCAAAAACAGCCAGTCTGATGGGTTTTCCCGTTTTCATACCCGCGACCCTATTCAGATGGCGGCGCTTGCCATATGCGCCGCTACGCGCTGTGGTGACGGCGCTCGCTCCTGCCGCCTTGCGTTGCACTACCTTCGGGGCGCCGCCAGCGCCGGCTTCTGCGCCGACCCGCGAAGAGTCCCGCCATCGTGCCGTGGCCCGGTATCTGTGGGCCATGCATCAGGCAGTGCTTGGGGTGCGATTCGGGAGGCTTTTCTGCGAATCGTGATGCATGCCGGCCCAGACTCAGCAATTGACGGCTGCACCCGGCGTCACCCATACTCC
>JANLTL010000654.1:0-4874 GCA_031362905.1 Burkholderiales bacterium
GCACCCCAACGCAAAGCAACTTGCGCTCTGCGGTTGTCGCTCCCGTAAAGTTGATGCACTGAGAGGAGAACGGGGGTGGTATCGCAGCGTATTCCTCAAACGTTATTAGGTTCATGAGACTTGGAACGTGTTTTCGTAGAACGGCAAAGTAGCGGTCCGCAAGGGCAGATGCGGCTGAAAGTATTTCGGCATTGTCACTAACTTCTTCAGCCTCCACAGTCAAATAGGTTCCCCGAAGGTGAAGCCGGAAGCGGCCGACTACAAACTCATCGAAGGCTTGAAAGTCATGAATACTTCGCAGTAGTGTCCGGCATATTTAGAGGGTATCGGCCTGAGAGCCAATACAGGAGCGGGTTTCAAAGGAACTAAGGGTGTCCACGATTTGAATTTTTGCAGGCGAATTTGCGATGCTTCGGGGGTTGTGAAACCCTGGAGATGGCATGAATATTGGCAAAACGCTGTTTGCGCAAGTGATGGAGTACGTGCCATGGAAGACGTTTGGCAGGATCATCGAACGACATCGTGGCGACGCGGGAGTGCGCACGCTGGACTGCGCCGGCCTGTTTCGCATCATGGCCTTTGCGCAGTTGACATGGCGCGAATCCCTGCGCGACATCGAAGTGTGTCTCACCGTCAACCGCGCCAAGCTGTTTCACATGGGGATCAAGAATGCTCCGGCACGCGCGACGCTGGCCGATGCGCTGAACCTGCGCGACTGGCGTATCTATCACGCACTGGCGATGCGGCTGATTGCGCGCACCAGAGCCTTATATGCCCACGAAACGCTCGACACGGGGATCGATGCAACGGTCTACGCGCTCGACGCCACCACCATCGATCTTTGCCTGTCCCTGTTCGATTGGGCACCGTTCCGCAAGACCAAGGCGGCGGTGAAGATGCATACGCTGCTCGATTCGCGCGGTGCGATCCCCGCGTTCATTCACATCAGCGACGGCAAGATGCACGATGTCAATGTGCTCGATGTTCTGCCCATCGAGGCCGGCGCGTTCTACGTCACGGATCGCGGCTATCTGGATTGCGCCCGGCTCTACAAGCTGCACCAGTCCAGCGCTTTCTTTGTCACCCGTGCCAAGCGCGGTATGGATGCGCGGCGCGTGTACTCGGCCGAGGTAGAGCGCAGTACTGGCGTGATCTGCGATCAGACCATCAGGCTCAACGGCTTTTATGCTTCGAGGAATTATCCCGAACACTTGCGGCGGATTCGTTACAAGGATGCCAAGACCGGCAAGACCTTGGTGTTCTTGACCAACAACACCGCGCTGCCCGCTCTCGCCATTGCAGCCCTGTACAAGAATCGCTGGCAGGTCGAGTTGTTCTTCAAATGGATCAAGCAGCATCTGCGCATCAAGCGCTTTTTGGCTACCAGCGAGAATGCGGTGAAGACGCAAATCTGGTGCGCAGTCTCCACGTACGTGCTGATCGCCATCGTTAAAAAGGAGCTTCACCTCAATGTCTCGCTTTACACATTTCTACAGATGTTGTCGCTCTCAACTTTCGAGAAATTCGAGCGTTCATGCGCCTTTGCGCCCGATCCGCGTCCAATCATTTCGCCCGACCCCGCTAACCAATTGAATCTGTTCGAGATTTAACCGGACACTACTGTCTTTAAATAACGTTCTCTATCATGCCCACGGCGCACGGTTTGAACCAAGAATCCTCATTTTAGCGACAGAACTGCCAGCGCCCAGACCCATTTTCGAATTGCCAATGCCGCGACTGGCCGCAGACCAAAACAACGCCGCGCCGGTGACGTCAAGCGTCGCGCCGCAACTTACTCGACACCCGTCGTTGTGCGTTGACCGCGATTGCAGGCGACCGGGGCTTGCGGCTCCCGGCGCGATCAAACAGTTGCCGGCTCAGGGCGGAGGCAGGCTACTTTGATTGGGGCGCGGTAATCCAGTGCCTTTCCCCGCTTCGGACGGGGCCGCTGCAGCTTTTGCAGCCGAATCGGGTGGCGCGTCAACGGTATTGTCTCTAATCTTGACAGCGGAGCCCTTGCCCGGCGCGCAAGGCTTCTCTTGATACACATTGCCGCAACGATACAACTGCTTTTGCGCCCAAGCATCCACGTTGCCAAGCGCAAGAATTCCAGCCCCCGTCAGCAACATCCCTGCGCGACCCACCACATAACACCGAGTATTCATCAACTTCTCCCATATGCGCAAAGCCTGTCTGTCAGCGGATCGGCCAGCGCCCTCAGTTGGTTCAAAAGCCTATCGCATTCATGCAACAGTTACTGCAACTGGCGCCAGGTCACGCGGCCAGGCGTTGAGGGCGCACAGAGATTGACAGACTCGACGTTTTTGGTACTGTCGCCACTACCGAACGACACTTGCCCGGACTCGTTGCCCGAGCCACAGCCTTGCTGCCCGGCAGTGCCTTCGAGACGCCCGCCTGCCGTGCTGGTTTGTCCCAGGTTAAGCGCGGTGGAGGTACTGCTCTTGGTCTGAAACAAAGGTTGGGTAATGAGCTTGGTGGTCTTGCGCTCACTAAGGTAGACGGCCGCTCCCCCGCCTGAGGCCGCAGTACCGCCGCCGTCCGTGGAGTTGATGGTGCCATCACGGTTGGTGTCAAACACGTTGAAATTCGGGCGGGCACCGGTGCCCGGATCCAATACCAGCAACGAGCCGGTACCGCTTTCGTTGCATTCGTCCTGGGCAGGCGCATTGGGCGCGAACGCGACCAGATTTCCGGCCAGCGATGGATTGATATAGAGACGCTCCCCTTTGGGATCGGTCGCCACCGAGCCAGTCGGCACTGCAACGGGGTCCAGGTTGGGGCCCTGTGGTACGGTGGTCGATGCACCTGCGGGCATCAAATCAAAGAACCAGCCACGCTTTTGTGTTGACCCCGTCCCATAGGTGAAGGTGGTATTGGTCGAGGTGCCAAAACCGGTTGCACTCAGGTCTACTCCGGTCGCGGTATTGGTGGAGTTGGCCAAGATGCGCCCCTGCCGCTGCAATTGCGCGCCGGTACCACGCAGTGTGCGGGTGGACAGATCCACAGCGGTGCCGTTGTCCCACACGCCATACAGTGACTGGATTGAGTAGTTGGCAGTCGCCGTTTTATCCTTGTCCTCTGTTTCAAAGAACTTGCCGGTACCGAAAATAATGACCGGCCCGGTCACGCCAGTATTGGAGGGAAACGCGATCTCGGGCTGCACCACAATTGGCTGCGCTACACCACTGTCGTTGACCGCCTTCATCAAGGGTAGCCCGCTCAAGGCGACACCCCAGCCCGAAGACACCGAAGCGCTGAAGTCAAACTTCCAGAGATTGCCTTTGAGATCACCAGCATAGGCGGCGATGACCTGTCGCTTGGTATTGATCAGCAATTGCGGCTGCGACAGCCCGTTGCCGGTGCCGGTGTCCACCACGATCGGTGCAATCGCGGGCTTGCCGGTCTCAAGATTGATGACATTGAGAATCGCCTTGCCGCTGGTGCTGCCATAGCCATTGCCAAAGAATGCCGCCCAGGTTCCGTCAGGCAAAACACCAATCGGAACCGGCCCCAGCACGTACCCCATGTCGGCGCCGGGCGTTGCTACCGGGGACGCAGTATTGGGCGTATTCGAGGAGTACTCCCAGAGAATGTTCTTCTTCCAGGTGGCAGACGCCGCGATGGCAGCCGGTGACAGATCACGCACGTTGATCGCGAACACGCCTCGCGCGCCGGCCCCGGTCGATTGCACCAGCACGGTATTCCACTTCGTTACGCCGTCTGTATAGTCCTTGAGGTAGGCGTCACCCCACGAGGGCGAGCCCTCCACGGTGAAACGATGGGTATACGCAATATCAGTGAGTGCCAACAGTTTGGCCTTGGCCGTCCCATCGGGCTCGGCACGCGCGACGTTGTATATGGTGTCGGGAATATATGCAAACCGCTCCACACCGGTATCCGCAGCAAAGGCATGGGCCATACCATCGTTTGCACCCACAAAAACGGTTTTCTTCAGCTGCGCGTTATAGGTTGTGCCGATATAGTCTGCATAGGGCGTTGACGCAGGTGAGCTTACATTGCCACCATGGGTTGCAGGCAAATTGTCATAGGCGACGCTGCGTGCCAGCGGCTCGATGGGATTGGAATTGACCACGTCTCCCAACACGCCTTTGAGGCGGTTACGGAAGATGCCGCCTTTGCGCACCTCCGCGCTGCTATCCCCCAGCAAATAGTCAAGCACCTTGGAATTGTTGGCCAGAAAACCCTTCTGGGCCGTCGTGAGCGAACTCCAGGTCGCGGGCAATCCCTGCGCGCCGGCGGCCTGGGAAATATCTGTGGTGTAGACCTGGCGTGCCGTAAACGCCGGCACTTTTTCAGACGCTTCCCACAATGCGCCATTGCTCGCTGCCGTATCGTTAACATCAATCTTGGACGCACCCACGATCGCACCTGAGCTCGAGTTTTGCGCAAACGCATAGAGTTTTCCCACCCAGCCGTTCGGGTCAAACACGCCTTGGTAAATATTCTCGCCGCAGGTAAAGCATGTCGATCCGGAGGCCAACCCCGCAGCTTCCGCCGATTGGTCTGCTGCCTCGTTAATGGCGGAAGCCAAATCTGCAGCAAATTTATCCGGGTTGCCTGCCAAAAAGTAGCGCCCGTGCCCGTTGACCGACGCGTGAATCAAGTCATCGCCGGTCGTCTTGGCCCCCGACACGACCACCGGCCAGGCGATCGGATAATCATATTTGACCGCATAGTCCAGATGGCTCTGCGGATTGTTGTACGCTTCAGTGGTGGAGCCCGAAGACACCACATAATTGACCGCGCTGGCCACAGCGAAGACGATGCCGGCTTTGGCAGCGTAATCGTCTATGCAGACTATGTCCCGCAGCCGCCATCCATTACGCTTTATG
>JANLTL010000684.1:0-11111 GCA_031362905.1 Burkholderiales bacterium
GACGATTGGCATGGGTCTGGTGTCGTTGGTAGTAACCGGCTGGCTGCTCATGGCGCGGCGCGAGCACGACCCGGTGCAGCGCGCGTGGGAGCGTTTTTGCAAACGCCTGGCGCGCGCCGGTGTGGCACGTGCGCCGGCGGAAGGGCCGATTGATTTTGGGTGCCGGGCCACAACTGAACTGCACGCACGGCAGGTGGGCAGTGCCGCGCATGGCACGCTGCAAGCTGGCGTGCGGGCCATCGCCGAAACCTACGCACGTCTGCGCTACGGACCGCAACGTGATGCGGAGGGCGTGAGACAATTCTTGCAAATGGTCAAGGAACTGCGCATTTGAGATCCACATTTGTCAAGGTTGCCATCGCAATATTCTCTGCCGTGGTCGCCCACTGTCCCGTAATGGCGCACGCGGCCACGCCAAACAAGAGCCGGCCATTGGCAGGCACATCGGCAAGCCCATCGGCAAGCCAGCCGAAGCCCGGCGGGACGAACTACAGCAAACGGGTCGAAGTACAAGCCTTCATGGCCGACATGGTGGCGCGCCATGGTTTCGTTGCGAGTGAACTGGTTTTTGTGTTTTCGCGTGCACGTTTCTATCCTGCCATTGTCGAACTGATTACGCCCCCAGCCAACCCGCGCGTGCACTCGTGGCAGGTCTATCGCAATCGTTTTCTTGATCCGGCTCGGATTGACGGCGGCGTCGCGCTGTGGAAGCGCTTTGAGCGTGAGCTGGCGCGCGCAGAAAAGGAGTTTGGAGTCCCCGCTGAGATCATCGTCGCCATCATGGGTATTGAGACGGTGTACGGCAAGAACAGCGGCAACTGGCGTGTGATCGACGCGTTAACGACGCTCTCGTTCGACTACCCGAAGCGTGCCGACTTCTTTCGCAGCGAACTGGAGAACTATCTGCTGTTCGCACGTGAGCTTGATGTTGATGTGTTCAGCGTGCGCGGATCGTACGCCGGTGCGATCGGCATTCCCCAGTTCATGCCCGGTAGCTGGCGGCGCTATGCGGTCGACTACGACGGCAACGGCAAGATCAACTTGCGGGAAAGTTTCATCGACTCGATTGGCAGCATCGGCAATTTTCTCAAAGGCCACGGCTGGGCCGCCGGCGGCGCCATTGCCTTTCCCGCACGGGTTGCGGGCGACGGCTGGCGCGCCCTGCTTGACAAGGACATTCTGCCACATACCCGCATCGCCGACTTGACCAAGCACGGAATAGCATCTGAAACCCTTGTCCACCAACGGTTTCCGGAAAATACCCTGTTTGCGCTGGTCGATCTGGTGACGCCGGATCAGCCGACTGAATACTGGATCGGCTTGCAAAATTTCTACGTCATCACGCGCTACAACCGCTCAAGTTTTTATGCGATGAGTGTGATGCAATTAGCCGAGGCGATCAAGAAGGCGCGCTGAACACGCTGCCCTCTTCGTACCGCCGCTATGCATCCGTTGGCGCCGCCCGCTCTTTGGCGTTTTCAAGCGGGGAACACCCCGGTCGAGAGGTAACGGTCGCCGCGGTCGCAGACAATGAACACGATGGTCGCGTTTTCGACTTGTTCGGCCACTTGCAGCGCGACGCAGAGCGCACCGGCAGCCGAAATACCGGCCGAGATGCCCTCTTCCGCTGCCAGCCTGCGGCACATGTTTTCTGCATCCGCCTGACTCACCTGCAGGGTACGATCGACGCGCGCCTTGTCGAAAATTTTTGGCAGATAAGCTTCGGGCCATTTGCGGATGCCCGGTATCTGCGAGCCTTCGGCGGGCTGACAACCGACAATTTCGATGCTGGGATTTTTTTCTTTCAAATACCGTGATTCGCCCTTGATGGTGCCGGTAGTGCCCATCGCAGAGACAAAATGGGTGACTCCGCTGTCGGTATCACGCCAGATTTCCGGCCCGGTGGTCTCGTAGTGGGAGCGCGGATTGTCCGGGTTGGCAAACTGATCAAGAATTTTTCCTTGCCCCTCTTTTTCCATCCTGACCGCGAGGTCGCGCGCAAACTCCATACCGCCCTGCGCGGCAGGGGTGAGAATCAACTTGGCACCGTAGGCTGTCATGCTCTGGCGCCGCTCAAGGGACAGGTTGTCGGGCATGATGAGAATCATCTTGTAGCCGCGCATCGCGGCTACCATCGCCAGAGCAATACCCGTATTGCCTGAAGTCGCCTCGATCAGGGTGTCGCCAGGTTTGATATCGCCGCGCTCCTCGGCACGCGCGATCATCGAAAGCGCTGGCCGGTCTTTCACTGAGCCGGCCGGGTTGTTGCCTTCGAGCTTGCCGAGAATGAGGTTGTTGCGTACACCATTGGCCGCGCCGGGGATTCGCTGCAAGCGTACCAGCGGGGTGTTGCCGACTGCAGCCTCGAGAGTCTTGTACATATCATGCACCCATAAATTGCTGTGCGTGAATTGTAGCCGTCACCCTCGACACCAAAAAAAAGCCCCGCAGGAAGCGGGGCTTTTCGATAGAACGCTAATCGATTATTTCTTGGCGTCAGCCTTCGGGGCGTCCTTGCTGTCCTTCTTGTCGTCTTTGGCGTCTTTCTTGGCGTCGGCCTTCGGTGCATCTTTTGCCTTCTTACCGTCGTCCTTGGCTTTTTTGTCAGCAGCCGCCTTGTCGTCTTTTGCTTTCTTGTCAGCCGCTTTCTTGTCATCAGCTGCCTTTTTGTCGGCCGCTTTCTTGTCTTCGGCAGCTTTTTTATCCGCAGCGGCCTTGTCGTCCTTGGATTTTTTCTCGGCTGCTTTCTTGTCAGCGGCTTCCTTCTTCGGATCAGCCTTGGCTTCAGCTTTCGGCGCTTCCTTTTTCGCATCCGCTTTGGCGTCGGCTTTGGCATCTGCCTTGCCAGGTGCAGCGGCAGGTGCGGCGACAGGCGCTGCGGTGGGAGCCGCCTTGGCGGGTGCCGCAGCGGCGGGAGCGGCCGCAGGTGCGGGTGCGACGGCTGGTGCCGGCGCTGCCTTGGCGGGAGCCGCGGCAGCGGGAGCAGCAGCAGGCGCGGCAGCCGGTGTCGGCGCAGCAGCTTTGGCGTCTTTTTTCTCTTCTTTCTTCGCGTCAGCCTTGGCCGGCGTGCCGCCACCCACACTCACAGAACCGTCCTTTTGCCACTGCGCAATGGTTGCTGGGCCAATGCCCTTGACGCGCTTTTCGACGTCTTCGAGGCTTTTGAATGGGCCGTTTTTGGTGCGTTCGTCCACAATCGCCTTGGCCTTGACCGCGCCAATACCCTTTATCGCATCCAGGCCTTTTTCGTCGGCATTGTTGATATTGACAGCGGCGAACGCCATGCCGATAGTCATCAGGAAGCCGATCAATACCATCCATAATTTCTTCATGTCATGTCTCCTCGTAGTTGTCAGCCAGTATTGGCTGCGTCTGGCCGAATCTGGCCGGGTAGTGGCCGTTTCCGGCCGTATTGCGCTAAACGCCCTGCAATCGCCTCAGGTTGACCCCAGCAGCGCAGCAACGTAGCGCGTCACGCCCTCTTGCACATCCAAAAACCCTCCGTCGTAACCAGTCGCACGCAATTGCTGCATGTCGGCTTGGGTATAGCTCTGGTACTTGCCCTTGAGCGCTTCAGGAAACGCGGTGTACTCGATCAGCCCCTCGGCGCGAATCTGCGCCAATGTGAGTGCCGCCTTTCCCTCACTGGCCCGGCAGGCATTGATGACGGCGCAGGCCACGTCATTGAAGGGCTGCGCGCGCCCAGTGCCGAGATTGAACACCCCAGCCAAATCGGGATGCTCGAGAAAAATGCAGATTGACCTTGACCACGTCTTCGACCGACACAAAGTCACGGCTCTGCTCGCCATTGCCATAGCCTTGCCAGCCTTCAAACAGCTTGACCTTGCCGGTAGAGCGAAATTCATTGAAATTGTGAAACGCCACCGAGGCCATGCGCCCCTTGTGCGACTCACGCAGCCCGTAGACATTGAAGTAGCGAAAACCGGCGACTTGGGCACTAAGGCCCTGGGCGACTCGCCGGCGCACCACCTGGTCGAATAAAAACTTGGAGTAGCCATAAATGTTGAGCGGCTTCTCATGTGCGCGCCCTTCGGAGAACACCGGTCCGGCGCCATACACCGCGGCCGACGATGCATACAGCAGCGGCACTTCCTCAGTCTGGCACCAGTCGAGCAAATCGACGGAGTAGCGGAAGTTGTTATCCATCATGTAGCGGCCATCCATCTCCATCGTATCGGAGCAGGCTCCTTGATGGAGGATGGCGTCGATTTCGCCATCCCACTGACCACCGTCGAGACGGTCAAGAAATTCCCTTTTGTCGAAATAATCGGCGATGTCGCAATCAGCGAGGTTGGGAAATTTGTCCGCGCGCGCGAGATTGTCTACCGCGATGATATCTGGGTGCCCGCGCGCATTGAGCGCTTTGACCAGGTTCGCACCGACGAATCCGGCAGCGCCGGTTACCACGATCATGCTCATGAGAACAACTCCTCCGGCGTCACCACTGCCGTGCCGAGCTTGCCGACCACAATGCCGCCCGCCCGATTCGCCCATTCCACTGCCTGCGGCATGGCGATGCCACCGCCGAGCAGAACACCGATGGTGGCTATCACCGTATCACCGGCGCCCGAAACGTCGAACACCTCGCGCGCCGCGGCGGGAAAATGCGCGGTGCCGTCGCGCCGGAACAGCGTCATGCCCTCTTCTGAGCGCGTCAGCAGCAGCGCGTCAAGCTGCAATTGCTCGCGCAGGGCATTTGCCCGCAGCACCAGATCGCCTTCGGACACCCAGGTGCCAACCACTTCACGCAATTCGCTGCGATTGGGCGTGAGCATGGTGGCACCTGCGTAGCGCGCGTAGTCATCGCCTTTCGGGTCGACCAAAATCTGCTTGCCCGCCTCACGCGCGGTGGTAATCATCTCGGCGATGTGCGTCAATCCGCCCTTGCCGTAGTCTGACAAGATGACTACGTCGTTGTCGGCGAGCAAGTGCTTGAATTCTTCAAGCTTGCCCGTCAGGACTTCGTGACTCGGCGACTCTTCAAAATCGATGCGCAGCAGTTGCTGTTGGCGCCCGATCACGCGCAGCTTGACGGTCGTCTTGAAGGCAGAGTCAACGTGCAGCGTGGTGCGTATGCCGGCCGCTTCGAGCAGACGCTTGACGATCTGTCCGGCTTCATCATCTCCCACCACGGACAGCAGCGTCGTCTGGGCGCCGAGTGCCGCTGCATTGCGCGCCACGTTGGCCGCGCCGCCGAGGCGCTCTTCGCTGCGTCCGACTTTGACCACCGGCACCGGCGCTTCGGGCGAGATGCGATGCACGTCGCCGAACCAGTAGCGATCAAGCATCACATCGCCCACCACGAGAACCCGGGATCGGCGCGCGGCTTCGCGCAAGACGGTCGTCATGCGGACTCTTTTGCCGCTGCACTGCCCGTCGCAGCGCCCCCGGCCGGGTGAGCTCCCAGCGCGGGTCGGCCTACAGGTTCATAGTCGATGCCCAGCGCACGCACCAGCACCGGGTCGTATAGGTTGCGGCCATCGAATATCGTCGGCGTCTTGAGCTTGGCCTTGATCGCGGAAAAATCGGGGCTGCGAAATTCCTTCCACTCGGTCACGATCACGAGCGCATCCGCGCCGTCGAGTGCCTGCATCGGCAGGCCGGCATAAGACACCCGCACGTTGCCCGCCAACAGGTGCCTGGCTTCGTCCATCGCGATCGGGTCGTAGGCACACACCTCGGCGCCGCGTGCGGTGAGGGCGGCAATCACCTCGAGTGACGGCGCTTCGCGCATGTCGTCGGTGTTGGGTTTGAACGCCAGACCCCAAAGCGCAAAGCGCTTGCCCGCAAGGTTCTCGCCGAAGCGCGCGACCACTTTGTTCGCGAGCACCTGCTTTTGCTTGGCGTTGGCGCGCTCCACGGCGTCGAGAATCTCAAATCCTGCACCGGCCTGGCGCGCGGTGCGCTGCAGGGCCTGCACGTCCTTTGGAAAACACGAGCCACCATAGCCGCAACCGGCGTAGAGAAAGTGATAGCCAATACGCGGGTCGGAGCCAATCCCCTGACGCACCAGCTCTACATCGGCGCCCAGTTTTTCGGCAAGATTGGCGATCTCGTTCATAAACGAAATGCGCGTGGCCAACATGGCATTGGCGGCGTATTTGGTCAATTCAGCCGAGCGAATGTCCATAAATATCATGCGCTCGTGATTGCGCTGAAACGGCGCATAGAGGGCACGCATGGCCGCGCGTGCACGCTCGTCGCTGGCGTCCGCTCCAATCACCACACGATCCGGTTTCATGAAGTCTTCTATCGCCGCGCCCTCCTTCAAAAATTCGGGATTCGACACTACCGAAAATGGCACATCCAAAGCGCGGGCCGCCAACTCGGCATGGATCACCGCACGCACCATGTCAGCGGTACCAACCGGCACGGTGGACTTGTCAACGATTACCTTGGGCGCGGTCATGCGTTGCCCGATGTTGCGCGCCGCGGCGGCGACGTACTGCAAATCGGCCGACCCATCCTCACCCGGAGGCGTCCCCACGGCAATGAATTGCACGTCGCCGTGCGCCACCGCCATATCAATATCGGTACTAAAGCGAATACGCCCGGCAGCGACATTGCGCGCCACCATTTCCTTGAGGCCTGGCTCGAAAATCGGCACCCCCCCCTCATTGAGGATGCCAATTTTTCTGGCGTCGACATCCAGGCAAACAACATCGTTGCCGACTTCAGCGAAGCAGGCGCCGGTGACGAGACCAACGTAACCGGTGCCAATCATGGTGATTTTCATACGTTTCCGTTCAATTCCTCAGCGCGATTGGGCGAGTAGGTTTCCCATTCGCCGCAACCGGGACAGCGCCAGAAAAATTGCTTGGCCTTGAAGCCGCAATTTTCGCACGCGTAGCGCTTGAGCTTCTCGGTATGGGCGTGGATGAGACTCTTGATCAATGTGAGGTCGCCTGCCCGTTCAGGCGGTGCGGCCAGCAATTGCGCTTCGAGCAACTTGTCAAGGCCGGCAAGCGTGGGATGTTTGCGTAATTCCTCGCGCACCACGCCGTAGGCGGCTTCCGCACCCGCCGTTTCGAGCGTGACCTGAAACGCGATTTCCAAAAGATCAGCCGACGGGTAGCGCTCCAGCAATCCACGCAGCAGCTGCGCACCTTCAGTTGCCTGGTCTTTCGCGCGATGCGCATCCATCAAGCGCGCGGCCACTTGCGAAAGGAAACGCGGATCCTGGGTCTCGATGCGCAGCCAGGCAGCGATCGCGGCCTCGTGCTGCTTCTGATGCGCCTCGATGTCACCCAGGATCATGTTGGCACGCACGGTCTTGCGATGCGCCTTGAGCGCGGCCTCGACGTGGGCGCGTGCCTCGTCCACTTGCGAGCGCGCAAGGCTCGCTGCTGCGCGCTCGCAATGGAACTGCGCGATTTCCTTTTGGCGCGAGGCTCCCGTTTCGCGCTCGACGCGCTCGGCCGTGCGGACCGCTTTGTCCCAGTCCTTTTCCAGTTCGTAGATTTCGAGCAGGTGTACTTGTGCGCGCCCGGCCCAGCTGGTTCCCTCCAGGCGAGTGAGTGACTCTTCGGCGCGGTCGAGCATGCCCGCCTTGAGAAAATCCTGGCCTAATTCGTAAAGTGCGTGGAGGCGCTGCTCGTCGTTGAGGTCAGGCCGATTGACCAAATTGGTATGCATGCGAATTGCGCGTTCGATTTCGCCGCGGCGTCGGAACAAATTGCCGAGAGCAAAGTGCAGCTCGATGGTTTCAGGATCCAGCTTGACGACCTCGATGAAAGCATCGATCGCCTTGTCGGGCTGTTCATTGAGGAGAAAATTGAGGCCCTTGAAGTAGGACCCCGGCAGTGCGCGCGATTCCGACAACAGATGGCGGATATCGACGCGCGCGGCGATCCAGCCAAGGCCGAAAAACACCGGCAGCGCCAGCAACCACCACAGGTCAATGTCCATTGCTTGGCACCTCAGGGATTACCCGCAGCGACGGCATCGCGCGGCGCTTGTGTGAGTGCCGCACTCGCTGGCGTAGCGGCGCCAGTACTGCTGCTGCCAACCACAGCGGGCATGACTGCATCCTGCCCGCGCAGGGCTTTCAACTCTGCGAGCACTGCATTGACCTCACGCCGCTGGCGCATGATACGTGGCAACAGCGCCAGCAGGCCGATCACCGCACCAGCCAAAAAAAACACAAACAGCAGCAGCACCAACGGCAACTTCCATTCAAGGTCAAAATAAAAACGCAGCGAAACCAATTCGTGGTTCTTGAGCGCGAACAGGAAGAACACCAGAAACAGGAACCAGCGCAGCGCCGCCGTTACATAGCGCATGACCGCCTCCGATCGCGCAGAGAAGACCGTTGGTGCACAAGGCTCTCCAGCCGACACTTGGCCAACGTGCCGGCCCGCAAAAAAAAGCGGCACTTGCGTGCCGCCTGGTTGCCGGCTTCCAGGCCGGCAGGGTCATTGATTGTCTGCATTCGCAAGGCAGCCACGCGGATTAACGCCCCGGCACCACGCGCGGCGCCGCTGCGCTGAGACCGGCATCCACGCGGTCACGCAATTCCTTGCCCGCCTTGAAGTGCGGCACGTGCTTCTCCGGCACCTGCACCTTGTCCCCCGACTTGGGATTGCGTCCGATGCGCGGTGGTCGGTAATTGAGACCAAAACTGCCAAACCCGCGAATCTCAATGCGCTGCCCCTGCGACAAGGAAGTGGTCATCGCGTCAAGAATAGTCTTGACCGCGAAGTCGGCGTCCTTTGCCACCAATTGCGGATAGCGCGCGGCCAGCCGCGTGATCAGATCCGACTTGGTGACACCATTAATTTCGAATTCGAGGGACACCGCTGCGCCTGTGATTGACCGGAGAACCTGGGTGGAGTGAAAACGCTAAACCGCGAAGCCGCTGAACGCCATCACCGCCACACCCAGATTCACCGCGTACATTGCGTGGAGACTGCCGTGTGCTTACTTCTGATCCATCTTGGCTTTAAGCAACGCGCCAAGGTTGGTGGTGCCTTCCTTGGCATTGCCCGCCCCCGCATCCTGAAGTTGCTTGATCACCTGCGTCTCTTCAGCCTGATCCTTGGCTTTGATCGACACGTTGATATTGCGGGTCTTGCGGTCGACGTTGATGATGACAGCTTCGACCTTGTCGCCGACTGCCAACTGCGTCGATGCATCCTGCACGCGGTCACGAGAAATTTCAGATGCGCGCAGGTAGGCTTCAATGTCACCTTCGAGGCCGATGACCGCACCTTTGGCATCAACGCTCTTGACGATGCCCTTGACCAGGGTGCCCTTGTCGTTTACCGCCACAAAGCTGGTAAACGGGTCTCCGTCCAACTGCTTGACACCCAGTGAAATGCGCTCGCGCTCGGTGTCGATGGCCAATACCACGGCCTCGATTTCATCGCCCTTCTTGAAATTCTTGACCGCTTCTTCGCCCGTGGCCGACCAGGACAGGTCCGACAAATGCACGAGACCATCGATGCCGCCCGGCAGGCCGATGAATACGCCAAAGTCGGTGATCGACTTGATCGCGCCTTTGACCTTGTCACCCTTCTTGTGATTGATCGAGAAATCGTCCCACGGATTCGGCGCGCACTGCTTCATGCCCAGCGAAATGCGGCGGCGGTCTTCGTCGATCTCGAGGATCATGACTTCAACTTCATCACCCAGTGCAACGACCTTGGAAGGATGGACATTCTTGTTCGTCCAGTCCATTTCCGACACGTGCACGAGACCTTCGATGCCGGCTTCGACTTCAACGAATGCGCCGTAGTCGGTCAGGTTGGTGACCTTGCCGAACAGGCGCGTGCTCTGCGGATAGCGGCGCCCAATACCGACCCACGGATCGTCGCCAAGTTGCTTGACGCCGAGCGAGACGCGATTTTTTTCCTGGTCAAACTTGAGAATCTTGGCGGTGATTTCATCGCCCACCGCCAGCACTTCGGACGGGTGACGCACGCGGCGCCAGGCGAGGTCGGTGATATGCAGGAGGCCGTCGATGCCGCCGAGGTCGACGAATGCGCCATAGTCGGTGATGTTCTTGACCACACCCTTGACGATGGCGCCTTCGGTCAGGTTGGAAAGCAGCTTCTGGCGCTCTTCGCCTTGCGACGCTTCAAGCACCGCGCGGCGCGATACCACCACGTTGTTGCGCTTCTTGTCGATCTTGATGACTTTGAATTCGAGGGTCTTGCCTTCGAGCGGCGTGGTGTCCTTCATCGGACGCGTATCAACCAGCGAGCCGGGCAGAAACGCGCGCACGCTGTTCATCATCACGGTCAGGCCGCCCTTGACTTTGCCGGTCACGGTGCCGGAGACGATTTCGCCCGACTCCATGGCCTTTTCGAGATCGAGCCATGCGGAGAGGCGCTTGGCCTTGTCACGCGACAGCAGGGTCTCGCCGAAACCGTTCTCGATCGAATCGATCGCGACGGCGACGAAATCGCCGATCTTGACCGTGATTTCCCCGCCATCTTCCTTGAATTCGGAGAGGGGGATGTAAGACTCTGACTTCAGGCCGGCATTGACGACCACATGGTTGTAATCAATGCGGACCACTTCGGCGGTGATGACTTCGCCGGCGCGCATTTCCTGCGACTTGATCGACTCTTCAAATAGAGCGGCAAAACTTTCATTGGCCATTTCGGCGGCCTGTTGAGCGAGTGACATGAATGGAACCTAAAGTGGATGCTGCATCCGGATCGCGTGTGCGGCAATCACTGCCGATGCGATGCGGTGGGTTGGTTGAACACTGGCAGAAATTCCCTTGCGAAATCTGCTGCCGCCATACTGCGAGTCTTGCCGTGCTGCTACTTCGTCAACTGCGCCCACCATCCGAGGATTTGGGCTGCCGCCTGCTCGATCGACAGGTTCGTCGTGTCGAGCAACTGCGCCCCCACAACCTGCTTCAGCGGCGCCGCTGCGCGTCCGGCGTCACGCCGGTCACGCTCTTGCAGATCGCTCAAAACAGAATCGAAAAGGAGGCGAATCTTAGCATCTTTTTCGTTCTCTATCAAATACTTGGCGTCTTTTAGCGCTACACCGGCCAACTGCGCCGCGCGCCGCCAGGCACGCTCCTCCACCCCCGCCGTCAAGAACACCTTGAGCACCGCTTCGGGGAACACCAC
>JANLTL010000715.1:0-9021 GCA_031362905.1 Burkholderiales bacterium
GCGATCAACGCGAACACCGAACTGACCTTCACACCTTCGCAAGGCATGGCAACCAGCCTGCTCAACGGTTCGACCAGCCCGCTCAGGATGCAGGGCGCCCTGAGCTACCGCGGCAACGACGCCGGCGATTCAACCACCACCGTCTCGGGCACCTCCAACCTGCTGCGCTGGCCGCAAACCATCGACATCGCGGGCATCACCTTCGGCAACACCCTGGGGCTGGACCTCGAAGTTGCGACGCGGGGCGGCCAGACCACACGCCAGCTCATGCTCACCTCCGGCGTGAACTTCAATGGCACGCCTGCGAAGGCGCGTCTCGGCATCGCGTCCGACGGCTCCGGCGCAGGCGGCGGCCTGCTCGAAGTGGTGGCGCGCGAGCCGGAGGGGCGCCTCAACCTCGCCGGCCTGCTCAATCCGCTTGCCGTGCTGCCAGCGCCGCTCAACGCATCGATCTCGCTGTCGAGCTACCTGCAACTCACGGCGCGCGGCGTCCTGATCGCGCAGGAAGCGGGGGCCGGCGGGCGCCTCACGGTGGCGGGCGAGGACGTGCAGGGCCAGCTCAACGGCCAGGCCTTCGAAGGCCAGCTCGCGGTGGTGGGCCTCTCCGCGAACCCGACGCTGTTCCTGCGCAGCGACACGGCGCTGACCCCGGCGAAAGTGTTTCCCTCCTTCGTGCCCAAGGGCGCGTTCGGCAACCTGCGCCTGCCGCAGGGCATCGTCATCCTCAAGCCCGACAACGCCGACCTTAACCTCAGCACCATCAACCAGGCCATTTACGACAAGGTATTCGCCGGCGTGTTCGGTGCGCGCGGTGCGGCGCGTGTGATCAAGAATGCCGGCCTCACCGTGGTGTCGCGCCTCGACCTCGCCACCGACCTGCCGCCGCTCTTGAGCCGCATCGCCGCCTGGCTGCCGGGCAGCGGTGACATCGTCGTCGCCGGCGGCATCGAGGGCGGCGCCGGCGCTGCGCAACTGTCATTCTCGGCCGATGTGAAAGGCCTGTCGCTGACGATCCCCGCGCCGCTCGACAACTTCGTGCGCTCGGCCGGCGGCGACGTGCAGTTCTTCTTCCACACCGCCGGGGCCGGTGGCGGCCTGTCGGAAGCGGGCCTCTCGTCCGGCGTGAAATTGCGCGTGCCGCGCCTCGACACCGGCGCGATGCAGGAGGTCGACACCACGCTCTCGATCGCCGCGCGCGCCGCCAGCACCGGCGAACCCTCGTTCGCGTTGAGCGCCAACGTCAAGGACACCTGGACCGACCCGCTCGGACTCGAAGGTTTTTCGCTCACCGACACGACCGTCAGCATCGGCCAGAGCACCACCGGTACTACCCTCGGCATTTCAAGCGAACGCGCACAGTTCCGTGACAGCACGGGCGCGCAGAAGGCCTTCGCGCTCGACCTCGACTCGGCCTGGGCGCCCGGGCCGGTGCCGACCCAACTGGCGGTGCAGTTCAAGAAATCGCCGGACACGCCGGAGCTGGTGGTCGGGCCGATCCTGCAGGCCGAGCTGATGAACAGCGTGCTCAAGCTGGCGTTGAAGAGCGGCTCTTCGCTCTCGAACACGATTCGCAGCCGGGTGGCCGCGGCCGGCGTGCCGGCGCCGCAGCTCGCCGCGTTCAACAGCTTTGCCGATGCGGTCGGCGGCAGCGCCGCCGGGGCGCTCTCGCTGCTGCGCTCGTCGCCACTGGCGATGATCGGCGTCAAAAACCCCGAGGTGTTTTTCGTCACGCCCGGCAGCAACCTGCCGCCACGCCCGGGCATCGAGCAACCGCCCTTCGGCATCGGCCTGCTGGTCAAGGGCGACCTGATCTTCGATGTCGGGACCAGCGAGAAACCGCCGATCGCCAGCGGCCTCTACAAGATCAATTTGCTCGACGGCTATTTCGTGCGCGGTTCGATCACGCCGCCCGCACCTTTCAACACCATGACCTTCCAGCTCGCCGGCAGCCAGCCGCTGATCGGGCCGTCACCGCAACTGCGCGTCAGCGGCGACCTCGCCGTGCCCGGCGGCGAGATCGCACCCGGCGTGCGGCCGAGCCTGAGCGGCTATTTCGATTTCAGCCGGCCGCCCGACCTCAACCTCGGCGCCGATGTCGCCGGCCGCGTCAAGGTGGGCGGCTTCGGCATGCAGCGCGATTTCTCGATGAACGTGAGCACCGCCGGGTTCACTGTGTACAGCGCACCGTCCGACTGCGCCGACGCACCGGTGAAGCTCGACGGCAACATCTCGATGAACAACATCCTGTCGGCACCGGCCCTGCTGGCGATTGCACGGCCGGACGTGAGCCTTGATCCGGTCAGTTGCGTGAAGTCGCTCGCGGCACTGGCCGGCGTGGCGATCGACGCCGGCATCTACGTCGGCAATGCCGCGCTCGGGCTCGTGACCAACAACCCGGTCGAGACAGCCAAGAATGCCGTCAAGCTGGGCAAGGATGCGGTCAACCTGGCGTCCAACAAAGCCCGGCAATTGGGCGGGCTGGCGATGCAAGCTGCTTACCTCGTGATCAACCCCTCGGCGGCGTACCAGAAATTGCTCAGTGCATTCAATGATGCGGTGGCTGCGCTCGAAAATGCCTCGAAGGCGCTGGTGGATCTGGGCTGCAAGATCGGCATTTCCGCCGCGTGCGACGACCGCAAGCGCGATCGCGAGCAAGCGCGCCAGCGCGCGGAGAAACGCGCCTTCGATGCCGCGGTGGCGCTGCAGGCGGAGCAAAGCCGCGCGGCGCAACAACGACGCGACGTGCTGCTGGTGGCGCAGACCGCGCGCGACGAAGCCGAGGTCGCGCAGCGCGCGCTGCGCAGCGCCATCCTGGCAAGCGAGAGCGCCCTGATCACCAACGCACGCGTGCTGGGCACGGCGGCAACCTGCCCGGACGACCAGTATTGGGACAGCAGCCTGCGCCGCTGTTGGAAGAGCGGCGAGATGATGATCGCCCATACGGGCGGCGGCAACAGCAGGATGCAGTGCCTCGCCCCCAACAATGACGAAGCCGGCTTCACCAATGCCCGCCTCGCCGACGGCTGCGCCATCAGCAGCAGCGACTACTACCGCTGGACCGTCTCGCCCGAGGGCGCCATCCAGGGCCGGATGTCGATCGGTTACCGGAATTCAAGGGTGTGCCTCACGCTGAATGGCTTCGACGATGCGGAACCCAACCCCGGCAGCAACGTGTTCGTAGCCGGCCGGGCCGTCACCATCGGCCTGTGCGGCGGTGCCGCGCGCACCTTCAGCTTCACCGGCGGCGGCGAGCTGCTCGCCAACCCCGCCTCCAACAACCTGTGCGTCATGCCCAAAAACGACTACAAGTCGGGCGACGCGCGGGCGAACAACCCGCGGCTGTTCCTGCGCAAGTGCGACGACACGCGCTACAAACTGCCCGCCGGCGTGAAGCGTTGGACCTTCATCGCAACGCGCGACTACGCGGCCGAAGCGCAACTGCCTGCGACCGCGAAGCTCCGCCCCGCCTCGGCCAGCGCGTTCTGTATTGGTAGCTCGCGTACCTACAACGACGGCTACAGCCTGGAGAATTGCAGCAGCGGCGACGACACCGGACAATACTTCCGCTTCGCGATGCTCAATGCCACGCAGTTCATGCTGCTCTCGCGCAATGCGGCCCTGTGCCTTTCGGCCGGCAGCATCGACGGGCAAAAGGCCGGGCTCGTAAGCGAGCTCTGCTATGGCGACGCGCCGCAGACCTTTGAACTGGTGGGCAGCCCGACGGGTTCGGTGCAGTTTCGCAACGCGGCGAGCGGCAAGTGCCTGGCGCTGGATGGCGCGCCGGCGGCCGGTCAATCGCTTGGCGTGGCCACCTGCGTGGCGGGTGACGCAGCGCAGTTGTTCTCGATGGCCGCATTCCCCAACGCCGGCAAAACATTCGCCGCAACGCCCCTGTTGGCCGCTACCGGCTCACCTGCGCGCCAGCTCGAAGCGCAGCGCGACAGCCGCATGAGCTTCGGCACCACGCAGCGCCCGCTGGCCATCGTCACTGGCGCAGGCGCCGCCATCCCGATGCTCGCGACCGGCCCGACGACGCCGTATGTGACGCAAGGCTCGGGCGGCGCCAACGTCACCATCACCGAGCAGGACATCCAGTTAGCGCCGCCGCTGGTGCAGGGCGCGGGCGGCGACCTGGTCTCCCTGAAGCGGTTCCCGCATGAAGCCAGGAAAGCCGGGGGGTTCTTCTACGACTGGCACCAGTTCCTGAAGAACGTGAACGGCCAGTTGGTCTGGACACCCGCGTGGTCAGCCGATGCGGCAGCGGATACCTTCGCGACCTTCCGCATGGTGCCGGGGCTGACGGGCGCGGCCAATACGGTGTCGTTCCAGTCAATCACCGATGGCGCGCAGTACGTCGTGTACCGGAATGGTGGATTGTCGATGGGGACCAGTGCCGATGGGGCGGCGGCGGTGTTCAGGTTCCAGTAGGGCTGAGAAGCCGTCTTGTGCAGGAAGGCGCGACATTGAGCGCGCTGAGGTACCAGGAATTTTCGAAAACGGGTTGGCCGGAGAGGCGCTCTGGACAAGGGTCTTGTTGGCATGCCTCTTGTAGAATGGCTCTGGTAGCGCGTTTCCAGCTAGTGCACCTCGAAGAGTTCGACTCTGTCAGGCGCGTAACGGTGTGGCGGAAAGCTTGACGCCCAGGGCGCGGATGATTTTCTGGATGGTCTCGTGGCGCGGCTTGGCGCCGGGCGAGAGTGCCTTGTACAGGCTCTCGCGTCCGAGGCCGGAGTCCTTCGCCAACTGCGTCATGCCGCGCGCCCGCGCCACATCGCGCACCGCCACGAGGAACATATCCGGATTCGCATCCTCTAGCGCCGCCGTCAAATACTCCGCAATCGTTTCCTCGTCGGTCAGGTAATCGGCCGCGTCGAATGGTGCGAACTTTGTCATGACTAATTCTCCCGTTTCAATCCGCGCGCCATTTTCAATGCACTCTTGATGTCGCGCTGCTGGGTGGATTTGTCCCCGCCGACCAAAAGCAAATACAGCACTGCCCCGCGCTTGGTGAAGTAAAGCCGGTAGCCAGGACCAGTGTGGATGCGCATTTCCGAAACACCCTCACCGACCGGTTCGCAATCGCCGAAATTGCCCGCTTCCGCAGAACGGATGCGCTGGGCGATTCGCGCGCGGCCTACCTTGTCACGCAGCCCTGCGAGCCATGCGTCGAACTCTTCGGAGCGCAGGAACGTATACACGGAGGGATTGTACTCGTTTGGATACAGTCAGGCAATTCGATTTCGGATGAGTTGACGCATCATCGTGACGGGCATAGGCTTCCTCAGATGAAAAGCAATTCCGCAAATCAATCTGCGGCCCGCTCCACCGCTTTAGTGGAGGTGGCGCGCTATCCGCAGCTCAAAATGCTGTGCTGGAGCCGGCGCTCGTCTTGGCTATCCACCGAGGATGCTTGGAGCCTTTACGAGCGCAACTGGCGCTTCGTCGAAGTGAAAGCGTTTGAACCTGAGGAACGCGGGCTCGTCGAACGCTTGACCGCAATTCATGGCGCGGGATTGCCATTTCGGGGGATGTAAGCGAGGCCCGAGCGTGCTTTCAATAGTTACAAGGATGCGGCTGGAGAAGCGCTCTGGACAGGGATTTCACGGCAACTCGTCTTGTTGAAAGGCTCTGGGAGCGCATTTCCGGCGATGCCTAGGACGAAAACAGTTCGCGCACTCGCGAGAAGGGCTGTCCCGTCTCTGCCGCTCTTCGCACCTTACGCTCAAGCACATTGCTAAGCGGCAGCTCACGATCCAAGGTTTCGAACAGATCGAGACCGTCCATACAGACCACGCGTTTACCTCGCCCGAAGGAAACAAGCCCATCTTCTGTGAAACCGCTATTGCTCACAAACAAACCCCGGGCCCAAGCTGCTTTTTGCTCTAGTTTTCCGTGGAAGGCGTGCAGATCACCTCCCGCTGTTGGCGCAGACTGCCATTTGGCTTCGACCAAATAGGTTTCTCCTTGCAGCAAAAAACTTCCATCAATCTGTTCTCCACGAATACGAAATGGTTCTCGCGCCTCGAGCCCATACACATTGAACAAATCTTTTAACCACACTTCGAAAGCATAGCCTCGAGCTTGAGCCTCCATGCCGGTCAATTCGAGTAGGCGATTTTTAAGGGCCAAGAGTTTGGGTCGATCAAAAGCGTCCTTAGGCGGCTCACCGCTCGACCTTTTCTTGTCTGGTATGCCTTGCAATCGATTAACAAGCGACTGGAATTGTCCCTCAGCGTTTTTTACCCATTCCTCTCGGTCTAGCAATAAACGCTTAGCTTCCCTATATTCCCAAAGTGCATTTAACGTTTGCACCGCTGTGGGAAGATCGACTTTGTTAAAAAAGCAGCGTAGGCGCTTTGCTTTTGATGTGCCTTGCTCCGAGTAAGTAGGATCATCGATATCTATGTTGAGCTCTTGAGCAAAAAATTGCGCGAAAGTGCGGTCGGAAAAGTCCAAAACATAGCCACCGCCCATTTCGAAGAGCTTGTCTACGAGCATCATGTCAATGGAGCGAATGTTCGTCATCGCTTTTCAACAATTTTCGTTTCAGCAGAAGAGGACTGACCGAAGAACCGCTCTCACCAAGGGTTTTAGGCCTTTCCCCCAAGGCGCTTCTTGCACTGCGCCTCAAACGCCCCGATTTCCTTCAGTTGCGTCTCGATATCCTCACGCTGCTGCATGAGCTGGGCGCGGTGACTCGCCAACACTTCCAGAAATTTCTTCAACTGCGGTGTCTCGTCCTTGGCGCTGTCGTACATGTCGATCAGCTCGCGGATTTCCGACAGCGCCAGGCCGAGACGTTTGCCGCGCAGCGTGAGTTTGAGGCGCGTGCGGTCGCGGCTAGAGTAGATGCGCGCGCCACCGGCGCTACGCCGCTCGGGCGTGAGCAGGCCATGATCTTCATAGAAGCGGATCGCGCGCGGCGTGATGTCGAATTCTTGCGCGAGCTCGGTGATGCTGTAGGTCTGGGAGGAATTCAAGCGGGTAGAATGCTTACTTGACGTTTACGTAAACGGAAGTCTAACAAATGTCCGCTGTTTTGAAACCGATGCGCCCGGAAGAGATGCGCCTGTCGTATCCCTTCGAGGCGATCCCGGCGCTCGGCGAGGTGTTCGACATCACGCCCACCGGTGTGTCACCGCGGGTGCGCTGGCTGCGCATGAACCTGCCGTTCGCGCTCGACCACATCAACCTGTGGCTGCTGGAAGACGAGATTGACGGCCGCGCCTGCTGGACTGCAATCGATTGCGGCGTGGGCCTGAAGCCGACGCGCGATGCGTGGGAATCGATTTTTGCGAACAAGCTTGACGGCCTGCCGATCGGCCGCGTGATCATCACCCACGCCCACCCCGACCACATCGGCAACGCCGAGTGGCTGTGCAGCCGCTTCGGCGTGATGATGACGGCGACGGCGGGCGAGTATTACTGGGCGCGCATCCACAAGGCCAACCTCTCCGGCATCGACAACGATGCGCAGGTGGCGCACTTCCGCCGCCACGGTCTGTCGCCGGCGATGTGTGACGAGATCGACAAGGGCCGCAAGAATTACTACAGCACCCTGGTGCCTTCGGTGCCCGATGCCTTTGTGCGCATGCGCGAAGGCGATACGCTGACCATCGGCGGGCGCGCCTGGCAGGTGCATTGCGGCTTCGGGCATTCGTCCGAACATGCGTCGCTGCATTGCGCGGAACTGAACATGGTGATTTCGGGCGACATGCTGTTGCCGCGCATTTCCACCAATGTCGGCGTGTGGCCGAACGAACCGGAAGCCAATCCGCTGCAGTGGTTTCTCGATGCGCTCACGCTCTACGAAGGCCTGCCGGCCGATGTGATGGTGCTGCCTTCGCACGGGCGCCTGTTTCGCGGCGCGCACGAGCGTGTGGCGCAATTGCGTTCGCACCATACCGACCGGCTTGCCGAAACGCTGGAGGCCTGCGAGAAGCCCTGCAGCGCGGCCGACATCATTCCGATCATGTTCCATCGCGAGCTTGACGCGCACCAGACCACGTTCGCGATTGGCGAGGCGTTGTCGCATCTGCACCTGCTGCGCGCCGAGGGCAAGCTGGTGAATAACACCGGGAGTGACGGCGTCGTGAGATTCACTGTCGGGTAAGGCCTGGCGGACGCCGTCGCGGCGGAAATGCGGCGCCATCGTTGCGGATTGTTGCCGATCCGGCATCCGGATCGGCGTAGAATGATACTTTTGTATCATCTTTTCGAGGCTACCATGCTGACTTCCACATTGCGCAACTGGGGCGGTTCTGTCGCGTTGCCGATCCCGAAGAAAATCCTTTCCCTGGCAAAAATGGCGGCGGGACGCGAAGTCGAAATCGCGGTCGAATCCGGCAACATCGTGATTTCTCCGGTGCGGCGGCATTCTTTTGCCGAGTTGCTGGCCGAGCACCGCAAACTCAAGTTGCCGCGCGACGACGCATGGCTTGACAGTGCTCCGGCCAAGGGCGAATTGCTCTGACATCGGGGTAGAACTGTCATGAAGCTGGTCAAGCGCGGCGAGATTTATCACATCGACCTCGACCCCACCAAAGGCCGCGAGCAGGCCGGCAAGCGTTTTGTCTTTGTGCTGTCGCCGGCGGATGATGACCTCGCCATCGTGTTGCCCATCAGCCAGGGCATCACCCTGGCGCGCAATCAGGGCTTTGCGGTCACCCTGATGGGGGCCGGCACGCGCACGCAAGGCGTCATCATTTGCAACCAGCCGCGCACCGTGGCCTTGCGCGCGCGTGGCGCCAAGCGTATCGAAGTCGCACCTGACGTTGTCGTCGATGAAGTCCTGATGCGGATTGCACCCTGGGCGACTTGAGCGCGCGGTTGGAGCCGCTTGCCTGGACCAGCCGCATGAAAACCTGAAGTGCTACAAAACCTGAAGTGCTACTCTTGTCTCCCGAGAACAAGACCGGAGACAAGCCATGAGCATGCCGCCCGCAGCACCTGCCAGCGTTGACCCCAAGGTATGGTCGGACGCAGTGGAGGACGTGACACGCCGCGTCGCCGCGCTTGCGC
>JANLTL010000028.1:0-1652 GCA_031362905.1 Burkholderiales bacterium
TGCCACCGGCCGCTGGAACGTGCACACCATGTCGCACGATCTCGCGCCGGCCGCGTTGAGCGCGCTGCGCAGCGCGCTGGCAGAGCACGCACGCACCCCGGGTCTGGTATGGGATCTGGGCGGTGTCGAAACCATGGATCACGTCGGCGCGCTGATGTTTTGGCGCGCTGCCGGCGGCAAGCGGCCAGCGCAACTGCGCCTGCGGCCTGAGCATGAGGCATTTTTCAATAATCTCGCCAAATCGGAAGCACCGCCCGACCGCAGTGTCATCGTGACGCTGCGCAGCTCGTTTGAAGCGGTCGGCAAGGGCACGTTTGCGTTTGCCGACCATCTGAGCGGCTTCGTGCGCCTGCTTGGCCAGATCGTGCTTGATGTCGGACGCTTCGCGCGCGCGCCGCTGGCCGGACCCTGGCGCGAGATATCAGCCAACCTGTATCGCAGCGGCGCGCAGGCGCTCGGCATCACCGCGCTGGTGGGGTTTTTGATCGGCATCGTGCTCTCGTATTTGTCGGCCAAACAATTGAAGCAGTTTGGCGCCGACATTTACATCGTTGACCTGCTTGGCGTGGCGATCATCCGCGAACTCGGCCCGGTGCTGGCGGCGATTCTGGTGGCCGGGCGCTCGGGTTCGGCCATGACTGCGGCGCTTGGCGTGATGCGCGTCACCGAAGAGCTTGACGCCCTCACGGTGATGGGCATTCCGCACGGCTTTCGCCTGATCATGCCCAAGGTCGTGGCGCTGGCGATCGCCATGCCGCTGTTGATCCTGTGGACCGACGCGGTCGCGTTGCTGGGCGGCATGGTTGCCGCCAAACTGCAACTCGACTTGTCGGTCTCGTACTTTTTCAACGCCCTTCCCAGTGCGGTGAAGATTGCCAATCTCTGGCTGGGTCTGGGCAAAGGCGTGGTGTTTGGCATCCTGATCGCCCTGGTCTCCTGCCACTTCGGCTTGCGCATCGAGCCCAATACCGAAAGTCTCGGGCAAGGCACCACCAGTTCAGTCGTGGTGTCGATCACCGTGGTGATCATCGCCGATGCGATTTTCGCGGTGGCATTTTCGAACGTCGGCATATGAGCAGCCCGGCCTCCCCTTCCTCACCTTCCACTCCGCCCTCCCGGGCGAGCGCTGTCCGCACATCCGCTCCAGCAGCGGCTCATGGCGCGATAAGCCCGGAAAGCATTGGTGCCCAAGGGTTGCAGCCCGGTGACCAGGAGCCGCTGACGGGTGATGCGCCCCAGGCCCACAGCGTGCGCGACTGGGACGGCGTCAACATTATCGAAATTGAAGGCCTGTGGACCAAGTTCGGTGAACACATCGTCCACAAGGATGTGAATCTCGTCGTCAAGCGCGGCGACATCCTGTCGCTGGTCGGCGGCTCTGGCGCGGGCAAGACCACCATGCTGCGCCAGATGCTGGGGCTGGAGACCCCGCATCAAGGCCACATCAAGGTATTCGGCCAGCGCCTTGACTCCAAGGACAAGCATGCCCTGCAGGCCCTGCGCAACCGCTGGGGCGTGCTGTTTCAGCAAGGCGCGCTGTACTCGGCGCTGCCGGTGTTCGACAACATCGCACTGCCGCTGCGCGAACTTAAATGCTTTGACGAAGACATCATCCGCGATGCCGTGATGTTGAAGTTGCAGATGGTCGGCAT
>JANLTL010000057.1:0-13960 GCA_031362905.1 Burkholderiales bacterium
TCGTTGACAAAGGCGATGATGCGCATCTCGGTATGGCAGATCGGGCATTGCAGCGGGAAAGCCTCGTAGATGCGCGCCAGCAGCATGGCCCACAGATACCGGGCCACGGCACGATGGCGGGGCTCTTCGCGGGTCGGTGCAGAAGCCGGCGCTGGCGGGACGTCTGAAGACCTCCGGCCTGGTGCTGTCGATCAGTGAGAGTGCGGAAGCGACGCGCACCCTGATCGCCGCCGACGCACCTCGCTGGAACGAAATGGTGCAGGTGTCGGGCGCGAAAATCGAGTAGCGGAGGCGAGGGACCATAGCCTGAAAGCCGCTTGCACCAACGATCTTCAGTGATGATCTTCCATAAACCGCTCCCACCAGAGTTCTTCGCCCATACGCCTCGCGATTTGTTGAGCCAGCCCGTTGACCTGACTCAACAGCCGAGGAGGTTTGCGCGGTAAGCTGCGAGTCTCCAGTATCTGTTCGGGAGCCTCGATGACGTCCATGGGTACGGTGTTGTTTTCGGGTGTATTCGATTTGTCGTGGTGGCAGCTGATCCTGGTTGCCCTCGGGCTGACCCATGTCACGATCGTTGGCGTCACGGTGTTTCTGCATCGCTGCCAAACCCATCGCGCACTCGACCTGCATCCGGTGCTGAGCCATTTCTTCCGTTTCTGGCTGTGGATGACCACCGGCATGGCGACCCATGAGTGGGTGGCGATCCACCGCAAACACCACGCCAAATGCGAAACCGCGGATGACCCGCACAGCCCCCAGGTGCTGGGCATCAACCGCGTGCTGTGGGGCGGCGTATTTCTGTACGTGAAGGAATCGCACAAGCCGGCCACCATGGAGCGCTATGGCGCCGGCACACCGGATGACTGGCTGGAGCACCATGTGTACTCAAAATATGTGCTCCTTGGCCTGACCCTGACCGGCGTGATTGACGTGCTGCTGTTCGGCATCGTGCCTGGGGTATTGATCCTCGTCACGCAAATCGTCTGGATTCCCTTTTGGGCAGCGGGCGTGATCAACGGCGTCGGTCACTACATCGGCTATCGCAGCTGGCCGGTGGCCGATGCCAGCACCAACATGTTTCCCTGGGGCATCCTGATCGGCGGCGAAGAACTGCACAACAACCACCACGCATTTCCGAGCTCGGCGCGTTTGTCGTACAAGTGGTACGAGTTTGACATCGGCTGGCTCTACATCCGCATTTTCGAGATACTCGGGCTGGCGCACGTCAAACGCATCGCCCCGGTGCCGCAGTTCACCGCGCCCAAGGCGCAGGCTGACCTCGCCACCTTGCAGGCGGTGCAGGTCAATCGCTACGACGTGCTGGCGCGCTATGCGCGCGCTATGCGCGCGGTCACTGCCGGCGACCTGCCACGCGTGCACGCCATGCGCGACGAGCTGGCGGCGCTGTGGGGCCGCTCGTCCGCACCTCAGGAGCAGATCGTCAGCCAGCTGCAGGCCTGGTGCGATCGCGCTGACGCGAGCGGCATCGCGCAACTCGCGGCGTTTTCGCGGCGCCTGCGCAGTTACGCCTGACTGCCGACGCCCGGTGGCCAAAGCATGACGCCCGGCGGGATCGGGCCCCCAAGCCCTGCGCGCCAGCCTTCGTTCTGGGCGCCGTTCGCACAACCCGCCTTTCTGGTGATCTGGAGCGCGACCCTGCTCGGCAACATCGCGACGGCCATGCGCGAACTGGCCGCCGCGTGGCTGATGACGTCACTGTCGATAGCGGCGGCGGACGTGGGCATGGTCAAAGCGGCGGCGGCGCTGCCGGTGTTGCTGCTCGCCCTGCCCGCTGGCGCCTTGGCCGACACCTTCAACCGCCGCACTCTCAATATTTCGGTCAACAGCCTGCTGGCGCTGGTCACTGCCGGGATCGGACTGGCAACCTTCAGCGGCGGATTGACCCCACCCTTGCTGATTGCGGCGATTTTCCTGACCGGCATTGGCTCGGCAGTACTGCAACCGACGCAGCAATCGCTGGTGCCCTTGCTGGTGGAGCGCGCGCAACTGGAGCAGGCGGTGGCGCTCAATGGCATGGGTCTGAACCTGTCGCGCGCGGTCGGTCCGGCGATTGCCGGCGTGCTGGTGGCTGGGCTGGGCACTGCCGCAGCGTTTTTCGCCAACGCGTCCGGCTACCTGATCGTGATTGCGGCGTTCATCTGGTGGAAGGGCGCCGCCACGCCTGCGGTGGCCGGTGCCCAGGAGCGGATTCCAGGTGCCATGCTCGCCGGCCTGCGCTTCGTGCGGCATGCACCGATGCTGCGCCGCGTGCTGGCGCGGCTGGCCTGGTTTGTATTTGTAGCGAGCGCCTATTGGACCTTGCTACCGGTGCTGGTGCGGCGCGAACTGGCTGGCAGTGCCGGCCTCTACGGAAATCTGCTCGCCGCCATCGGGATTGGCACGGTGCTCACCACCCTCGCCTTGCCGCGCTTGCATGAACGGCTGTCGCCCGAGAAAACGTTTCGGCTTGGCCTCGCGGTCACCGCGATCGTGCTGGCAACGCTGGGGTGGGTCAGCAATGTGGTTCTCATCGCGCTCGCCGCAGTACTGGCCGGGGCGGCATGGCTGGCGGCGTTGACGGTTGCCAACGTCGCCGCACAAGCGCATTTGCCGGACTGGATGCGCGGGCGCGGCATGGCGATTTACCTGGCGATCTTCGCCGGCGCGATGACCGTCGGCAGCATCGCATGGGGCTGGGTCGCTGACCATACGTCGCTGCGCGAGGCCTTCGCCGCTGCCGCGCTCGCCGGGGTGGCCGGAATCGTCTACGCGTGGCGCTACCCGCTCGCCGAAACACTGCCAGACCTGCGCCCCGGGCTCCACTGGTGGCCGGAACCACATGTGCCGCAAGCCATACCGGCAGGTCGCGGCCCGGCGCTGGTATCGATCGAGTACCAGGTCGATCCGCACAGCGTCCCAGAATTTCTGGCGCTGGCACGTGAGCTCTCGGAAGAGCGCCTGCGTGTTGGCGCCTACCAGTGGGGGATATTTGAAGACGTCGCGCTGCCGGGGCGTTATGTTGAGACCTTCTTGATAGCTTCGTGGGAAGACTATGAAAGGCAGTATCGGCGGCTGTCAGCTGACGGCGCCGAACGGGAGGCGATGGTGATGCGCTTGCATCTTGGCCCGGCAGCGCCCCTCGTGCGGCACTGGATTGCCCCTGCCGCAACCTGAACTGCCGGAACCCCTAAAGTTACGCGACCACACCGGCATCATGCCCGAGCCGTTTTCCAGTGCACGTCGCTTCACACCGGTACACCGTAGCGCTTGATCACATCCTTGTTGAAGGTCAGGCCCAGCCCGGGCTTGTCGGGCACCGTCAACCGGCCACCGGCCGGCCGCGGCACCTCCTCGAACAAGCGGCACGACCACGGCATGTACTCCACCGTCAGGCCATTGGGAATCGCCGCGATCATGTGAACATGCACTTCGGGCAGCAGATGGCTCACGACCGGCAGGTTGAAGGCCTGCGCCATCGCGGCGATCTTCATCCATTGCGTGATGCCACCGGCACGCAGCACGTCGATCATCGGAATATCCACCGAGCCGGCTTCCATCATGTGGCGGAACGGCACCGGCCCATAGAGGTACTCGCCGCCGGCGAGCGGCGTGGCAAGCGCCTCGGCCACCCGGGCGAGGCCCTTGAAATCGTCGCAGGCAACCACGTCTTCGAGCCAGTAGAAGCGCACTTCCTCGAGCCGGCTGCCAATGGCAATCGCCTGACGCACATCCCAGCGCTGGTTGATGTCGCACATCAGGTCAACAGCGGGGCCGACGGCGGCGCGGATCGCGCGCGCGCGCGCCACTTCGATATCGGGTGAGGTGGCGCCGGGCAGGGCCAACTGCATTTTCATCTGCGTGAAGCCGCGCTCGACCAGGCGCGCGGCCGAGCGCTCCAGCACATCCTGCGGGGACGAGCGCATCAACGCGCCGCTGGCGTAGGTGGGCACGGATTGGCGCAGGCCGCCGAGCAGCTGCGATACCGGTACGCCCAAGGCTTTGCCCTTGATGTCCCACAGCGCAATGTCGATCGCTGAGAGTGCGAGGGTATAGATGCCGCTCGGGCCGGCCGAACCCGCCGCTGCGGCGAGCGTCTCGGCGATCAGCTCCACCTTGAGCGGATCCATGCCCACCGCGAGCGCGCCGAGCGCATCGACTGCGGCCTTGAGCGTGCCGGTCAGCGCGCCACCGAAGAAGGTGACACCGATGCCCTCGATGCCTTCATCGGTGCCGATGCGCAACGTGACGAAGTCGTAGGTCGGGCCGAGAGTGGGTGGGCCGTCGGCCAGCGGTTCTTCGGCGGGCAGGCGGACGATCTGCGACTCGATGTGGGTGATTTTCAAGTGGGTCTCCGCTCTGTTGTTTGTTAGGTGGCAGCGCAGTGAATCGTCTTCGCACGAACGCAGACAGTACGCATCTGAACTGTTGAACCCACCGGCTGTTTCGACTCTATCCCGGCGCAGGTGTGCCCGCCTTCAGCCAAGATTGCGCCGGAACAATGCGAACAGCCGCTCCCAGTGCCGCTCTGCGGCCACCTTGTGAAAAATGCCGTCGCGCAGCGGAAACGCGAAGCCGTGCTCGGTGCCTGGATACCACTCGACGCGCGCGCGCAGGCCCGGCACCGATTTCAAATGGGCTTCGAGCTTGTCGATCATTTCCCTGGACGCGTATTTGTCGGTCTCTGCGCAGCCGAAGTACAACTCACCCTTGACCTTGTGCGCATCGCGATGCGGCGAATCGGCATCTTCGGTCGCGAGGCGCACGCCGTAGATTGACGCAGCGCATTGGATACGCTCGGGGAAATGTGCCGCTGCCGCAAACACCAGTGGCCCGCTCATGCAGTAGCCGACGGTGCCAAGCTTGCTCGCGTCAGCCTCCTTGCGGCCATCGACGAAATCGAGCAGGGCCTGGGTGTCACGCATCACGAGAGGCGTGGTGACGTGCGCCATCATCGCGAACATGCGCTTGAAGCCTTCCTCGTCACGCACCATGACAAATTCGCGCGTTTGCCGGTAATAGAGGTTCGGCAACACCACGTAGTAACCGACGGTGGCGATGCGCCGCGCCATGTCGTGCAGCTCCTCGCGCTTGCCCGGCGCATCCATGTAGAACAGCACGACGGGGTGCGGCCCGCCTTCTTCAGGATGGGTGATGAAGGTGTTCATCGCGCCGTCGGCGGTTTGGATGTCGATGTGGTGTTCGATCATGGGTGGCTGCCTTTCATGGTTCCGTAGTGTCGTTGAACAAATCGGGTGCTGAGCGTATTGCGTTTGCAACCTGCCTCATCTGCTCATCGGCTTGAGAGCCGCTCCCACCAATATTGTTGACGGATATGCCTCGTAGATTGGCTTACGCCAACGATTTCCAGCCTATGCCCTAAATAACTATGGCGAGCGGGCCGCTACGGAGACGTCGTTGCCACCGTCAATCCAGCCCCAGTCTGCGCAAGTCTCAAGCGCGACTGCTGGTTGAAGTCCACCTCAACCAGATTTGCCAGCTTGAACGGAAAAGTCAGATTCGACGTTTCGTTCGGGTTGAGCGACTTGCCCGATGCCAGCACACATGCTTCCAACATCCACAGGGTTCTAGGTTTGGAGGCGACTGCTACCAATGACCCACCAACAAAACAACGCTTGCGGTCAGGCGCTTCACGAATCACCTGCCACTCCACCAGCGTTTGCAACACAGCTTCGGTTGCCCTGAGAATCGAAGCGCGATCGCCCAATTGTTCCTTCAGGCGGCGATTGATTTGCAACGCGGTGAATTCGCCATGGAGCTTAAGCAACCGGCCAATGGAGTCAGCTACTGCGGCAAAGAACGGATGGGATGCCAGCGCCATGCCCCAATGCAACCCCAAGGTGTCGCTGCGTTTTTCAGTTCGGTAGAGTTCCACGCCCGCAACCGAAAAATCAACCAGCGTCGGATGCGGAGACAGCCACATCCGGTTCAGGATGATCGAAGTCTTGCTGCGCGCCTCGACGCCGACCAGATCGCTTTCCAGCAGCGCGACGAGTTCGCTTCGATCGGCATCGCCGGCCGCAATGGCGATGGCTGTGTTGAGCCAATGCCGCGGAATATAGCGATCAAAACCAATGATGGGCAGTGGCTTCATGCAGTCACCGCCCGCCGGCCCACCTGAACGAACGGCACGATCACTTCTTCGATGCAAGGGCCGCCATGCGCCACGATGACGTCGCCCTCGGCGACAAACGCACCGCGCCCGGCCGCATAGAGCGGATACCTCCCGGCCGGCAAGCCGGTGGTGGCGCCAGCAACCGTGCTGGCACTCAGTTTGTCGAGCGTGCTTTGATAAAGCGTCTGATCACCATAGATTCGCACCCGCTCACCTCTGGTTTCAGCCAGCACGCCCTGAGTCACGGTACCGGTGCCGCGCGCTTCAATGTTGCCGTGATCTGCCGTCACAAAAATCTCAAACCCCGCTGCAAGTAGTCGATCAAAAAGCCCGCATAGCAGCCCGTGCTCCTGCCAGGTGGTGACTTGACTGTGCAGGCCACGCGATCCGAGCGTCATGCCATGCATCATCTCATCGATTGCATCGACCACCAGACCCACCACCCGGACCCGATGATCCGCCAGCACCTCGTCCACCTGCACAAGCTGATCAGTTCGCCGGATCGCTCTGAGGTAGGCCACAGCGTGGTTCGCCACGCCATGCGCAGCCCAGAAACGGGCCCATGCAGCAGGTTCACCCTGCGTCGAAGCAAGTGACGGCAGGTCTCTGGGCAGCACCCCGGCAAATAGTGCTTGCCGCGCAATGCTCGTCAGCGTTGGCAGCCACGCAAACATTGCCTTGCGTTGAAAGTCGAATTGCTTCGCATCACGCTCCATCAGATGCTGCAACAGCACCCATTGATCCATCGCCATGCCGTCCATCACGACCAGCGCAAGCTTGCTGTCTGAATCAACCAATTTGCGCGCGAGGAAGGCAGGCACGTGATGGCCCATCACCGGCCCGCTGATGGACGGCAACGATGCCAATGCGCCAAAGCGAACCGGCAGCCAGGCCGCAAAAGCGCGATCCATCGCGTCTCGTGCTTCACCAAGGGCAACAGCATGATCCTGCTGACGGTCGAGTGGCAGGCGATGCCAGATGGCCTGCGCTTCCGCCCAGATCCAGCCGATCTGCTCCCACTCCGTATGGCGCAAGGTTTCCTGAGCCAGCCGGGTCTGAAGAATGTCGAGCAGACGCAACAACTGCCGGCCATCGTCGTCCGCTTGATCGGTCACCACGCCCGCACGCATCCACACCGGCAATCGGGAAACATCACCAGCAATCACCAGCCGCGGCAATAGCCCTTCAACGAACAGGTTGTCGACCAGAATGCGCACCGAATGATCGGCAAACGGAAGACTTGCCGGTCCGGACACACGCGGGTGATAAAGCGTAACCATCGTTTCGTGAGTGGCGATATCCCCTTTGAGCATCGCGTTCACCGCAATCGGCCAGCGATCTTCAATGAACGACATAAACGACAGCCGGTCTGCAAGCAGTTGGCGCACCGGCCAGGATGAAAGGGATGTGCGCGCAGAAAGGGACGCGGCCAATCGATCCACCAGCAGCGTCGGCAACGTGACCTGCTGCAAATGCAGATCAAGCAACAGCCGTAAAAAATCCGACTCCTTCTCGATCACCCCATCCACAATCTTGTAGACGTGGTGCAACACAAAATCAGCTGAGGCACCCGCGCCCAGCGCCCCGGGCGCATCGGCCAGGTACTGGTCATACAGCCGATCCAGCAGATGATTGGGAACCGCCCTCACCACCGCCAGATCAAGGCCGCTGAACCAATCCGCAAGTGAAAGCCGGTGCAGCGTGGCCGCGTGCAAAACATCCCAAGGCAAATCTTCCGGCGTATCGCCCGCATAGTGAATCAACACCGCCGATTCAGATGCTTGCTCACCCCGATCCCAAGCCGACCGGAACCGCGTTTCGTATTCCAGGCGAAACGCCACCTCGTCGCGCCACCGCAAAACCGCAAAGCCGCGCTGACCAAGCATTGCCAGCGCAACTTCATCGAGCAGCATGCCATCGGGGTCGTGCGCAATCTGCAAACGCGCAGCATCCTCCTGAATCGACGCCAGCACCGCAGCGCTAAAGCTTGAAGCGAGGGTAGATGCAACCGGCGCCATGTCACGCACTCACAACGAATGGCCCCATCAAGCCTCCGTCATGCGGGTCACAGCCTGGTCATACCAAAGCAACAGCTTCTCGTCTTCCTGCAACACATCGTCAGGCACCTTCTTCGCCACCTCAATGATGGTCGCGTAATCACGGTTACCCCAGCACACCTTAAAGCCAGTGCGCATCACCTCCAGGCGAAACTCCTTCAGCTTGCGCCCGGTGTGTGCCTTGTAAGCATCGAACTCCTTGAGAAGCGACTTCTCCCGAATCTTCTCCAACTCCTGCGCCTTGGTCGGGTCCGGCACATACCAGCGATCGGCAGCGGCAGTCTTTAGCCGCACATCGCCCTTGTCAAGACTGCGCAAGGTAGACCAATTGCTCGAAAGGTAAGCATGAATCTGCGCCGGCACCTCCCGCCCATCCCCGGCCTTGGCATCGAAGCGCAAAAAGTTATCCTCAAGCAACGCCGAAAGCTCAGGCTTGGACTCATGCTTCTTCCATCCCGCCCCAAGCTGCTTGATAAATTCAGGATGCACCTCCTGATACGTCGAAGGTTTACGCCGCAAAAAATCAGTCAACCAATCAATCGCCGAACGCTCGTCGGAAATGAACAACTCCATCTGCGGCGCAGCAGCGGTCTGCATGCGCTTGCGGTCGTATTCGGTTACTTGGTCAGGGAGAAAGACCATACTGTCGCGCTCAGCGAAGCGCTGCGACAAACCAGCCTGGAACTCCTGGCTCGATAATGGAACTTGAAAATTGTGACGCACGAAGAAAGCCACCATGCGGTCGAAGATAATCCGTGGGTCACGCTCTGCGATAAATTCAAGCTGCCCTTCCTTGAGTTTAGTGGTGGGCAAATACTTCAGGTGGGTTCGAACAAAATCCCATGCTGAGTCTTCGTTGCCGCCCGCTTTGACGAATCGATGTTCTAGACCACCATTAGGTTTGTAAGCGGAAATGATGAGGTCTTGCTTAACTGCCGTCGTCGTTGTGACGGCTTTGAAGCTGCCCTGCTTTTTATCGAGAGCAGAAACATTTGCCACTACAAAACCAGCTTCTTGCAAAGCGGTTTGAATTGCATTCCAAACCGCCGCTTGGGTATTGGAGAACTCTACTGTCATCCACCTACCCGGCTTCAAAACACGATAGGCCTCGCGAAAAGATTCCGACATTAGGTGGCGATACTGATGGATAGACTTTTTTTGCGTCTTACTCTCAATCGCTTCAGCACCAGAATCTGTGTAGACCTTCAACCAGGATTCCCAAAGGAAATTCAAATCCGAGTACTGGATATTCGCTCCAAACGGAGGGTCAACAAACAAATAGTCCAGACTATCGTCCGCAATTTGTATGGAGGTAGCAGATCCGGTCGTTACGACAACGCTAGGTGTCCATTCAAATGATTGCTTAACCCGAATATGTTTATCGATGTGCTCTTTTAGGAGCTTCAGTATCGGAATCTCTTTGATCAGGGAAGGTATATACAGGGTTCCACTCATGGGTCCGCCGCCGGCCCCCAAACTCCCACCTTGAGAACGAAATCGGTATAGCTTCGACGCAACTAAAGCAGTGGACGTTAGGTTCGCAGCTCGATACAGACTTGGATGGCGGGCCCTGAAAACAGCTAATCCAAGAAGGTTTCTCTTTGTAAAGAAATGATGTGTATGAGTTATTCCAATCTCGTCGTTTCGACGCGCTTCATCACCATCAGGAATCCGCTCCGTTGGCGTCCAAAACTCGGTTGAAGATTCGTCGATTTTCTTGACGAGTTCTAAATCAAACTGGTCAGGCGTCTTTTCATATTTCGATGTTCCTACTTTGTAGCTGATGAAGACTGGCTTTTGTTTAGCTTGCCTAATAGGCTGATTCAACTCACGATCAAATTTTGTTTCCCAAGCACGATCAAGAGAACGCTTGGTTACATTTGCCCCACAGTGGGGGCAATCGAATGGTTCAGTCACTTGCCCCGATTCTCTGTTAACGGCCGCATCCCAAAAAACAATTTCACCCGCGCACTCTTTGCAGACAAAAACATCTGACCAGACGGTGTAATTAATTCTGCCAACCACACAAAATTTGGATACTTCCGTCGGTTCGCCAGCGGCTAGTGCTTTTAGCGCCGCTTCAAGTTGTCGCTTGTCGGGAACGTGCAATGTCAGGAACATCCATGCACATTCCTTCTCTACAGCCGCGAGGGTTTCCAACGCCTCTTGCGCAAATGCGTGTACATCCACTTTGGCGTTGTAGTTTTGCGCAATGAACGTTGCAGCTGGTGAAAGATCGTTTAGGATGGCTTTGCGCGCGCCTAGTCTAGAAAACTCTTTCCATATTGTGTTGCCATCCCCATTTTCTGACGAGAGGATGGTGCCATCTTTGCCCACTCGATAGCCAAGAGACTCGACCTCGGAACGGTCACCGCAAAGCTGAGCTGCAATACCGGTCATTCCGGTCCCGCAGAAACCATCAAAAATCACATCTCCAGGTTTGGTGTAGTGGAGTAGGTATCGCATGATGGCTTTATGCGGTACTTTGGTGTGATATGTGTGAGCGAGGTAGACCGGATCGTTCTTGCCCTCAGTCACATCGGCTGCAAAAGGTTCTTTTCTATACGCCACATTCGCGTCAAACGGGCTGCCATTGTGGCGAACGAAGTCTTCCAAAAACGGATTCGGGCATGCCGTGAAGTACGGCGGGTCGGATAACGCGAGGATGTCTTCATCGCTCCCGATCGGGAAACCTTCGATCTTTCGGAATTCCGGGTCCTTGAGCTTCTCGCTGAGCAAGCCCAGGAAGTGTTCCCGTCGAGCGTCGTCGCTGGCAAAGGTCTGACCCAGGCATTCAACCGTGGTGGCTGCCGCCTTCTGTTCGCGAAAGGGGAGTTGCTGGGTGGTCATTTCTTTTGTTCAGCTTGGTCGGCCCCGGCCTCGTCGCGTAGCGCTTTGAGTTTGAGGCCGGCATCGGTGAGCACGTATTGTTGCTTGGGGGAGGTGGGCTTTTCCGGGAGCGTCAGGCGCAGTACCTTAGCTTTTAGCAGCGGGTTGATGTGTTGAGTGCGGAAATGTGCGCGTTGTTTGAAGCCGGTGGCATTCGCCAGTTCGTCGAGCGTGCGGGGGTTGTCGGTGAGGCTGACAATCGTCCATTGCACGGGGCTTAACTGTACAAGCTGGCTGGCTTGTTCAGTGGTGTTTGCGGCAGCTTGTTCAGTGGCTTGTGCAGTCTCTGAAATGTTGGCAGCTATTTGATTTGCTGCGGGTTTTTGGTTTTCCGGGACGTCGAACAAGTGGCGGAAGGGCGCGGCCAGACTGTACAAGCTGTGGCTTTCGCTGGCCTGGATAATCAAGGCTTGTACAGTCAGCCTCTGTACAAGCTGCAGGGCGTCTTTGCCGTTGAGGCCGGTGAGTCCTTTGACGTCGACCAAGTCAATCTGGCCTTTTTGGGTGAGGTAGGCGAAAACAGCGGCTTCTTTTTCGGAGAGCTTGACGCCGATTTTGGCCTGGGCGAGCAATTGCGCTTCGGTGAGCAGCTTTTCCTTGGCCAAACGCAGGCGGAAGGTTTTTTCGGTTTTGTCGTTTTCGATCACCGGCAGAGTATTGCCGAGGCGGCGCCAGCTTTCGAAAATCGCGCCGACGCCCGACCCGGCCTGATCAGACAAGCCGATGCGCCGGAACAGCGCGACGATGCTCGGGTTGCGCACCGGCTTTTCGCCAGGGTCGATCAGTTGCTCCAGGGTCGAGAAGGCATCGCCGGGATTGAAGAATTCGGATTGATCGCGAAAAAACCGGATGGTGGGCACGAGGGTTTGTTCGCCGAAATCCTGGTGGATCAACAGATTGATGACGGCTTCGCGAAACGAGACGTAGTCGGGTGGGTCGTCGGCGCGTCGCATGCTGCCGGGGTCGATGGCGAATGCGTGGTCGGCATGCCGAGTGTAGAAGGCGACGAGCGATTGCCAGGTCTTGATCAGGTTTTCTTCGGGGATCGGGGTCAGACGATCGGCCCAGCGCGCCTCTGCCGAGTAGTTGGCTTTGGTTTCGCGGTAAACCTGAAAATCCACCACCGGGCGTTTGAGGATTTGGCGAAATGCGGCGTCGGTGCCGAAGGTCAATACACCTGCCCGGGTGGGTATCAGCCGGTCCTGTTTTTCGGCGATGCAGGCCATCAGTTGCAGAAACTCGATATCCGACGCTTGCTCGTAACGGCCGGGGTTGCGCTCGGTGTGCCGCTGGCGATACCAGCGAACGGTTGCGGTGTCGAAGCAGCGCTCTACGTTGAGGTCCGGCAGAAGATCGCCGTCATAACGCGTGTCGGCGGCGTCGCGAATGAAACGCAGGAGTTCGTCACCGGTGCAAGTGTCGTCGCGGCCGCCGCGTCGGATGTAGGCCTTTTTCGGATTGCCGTCGATGTAGACCGGCTTTTCGTTGCGTTGCGCTTCGGGCACATAGAACACCAGCACCATGGACTCGTTCAGGTTGTGCGGCTGGCCGGTGATCGGCAGGAAAACGCTGATCTTGTTTTTGTCGCGCACCTGCCCGAGGAAATCACCTTGCACTTTGTCGGGTTCGGTCACGCCCTTCACTTCGAACTGCCCATCGTGCTGCCGCACGCCAAACACCAAATGCCCGCCGGAAGTATTGGCGAATGCGCTGACGGTGTCCAGGGCGGATTTCGGTACCGCCCAAGCCGCTTCCTTGAACTCGATGTCGGTCCACTCGATCGAGTTTATTTTTGCCAATAGTTCATCGCGCGTCATGCTCATTCGACGATGAAGCGCAGCTTGCTTGCGTCCTTGCCGCGAATGCGCGCGGCGATGAATTTGTCGAAACGGGCCTTTAACTCGTCTGGGGTGGTAGGCGAGCCGCCTGCCAACAACGCTGCCTGAATGTCGGCAAGCTTGACGGTTTCCGGGATCAAACCCGACAGCGCTTCTTGAACTGAAGAGATAAATTCCGCCGTCAGCGGATCGGGCAATGCGCGGCTTTTGATGAAGGCGTCGATCGGCTTGCGCTCGGCCGGCTTGAGCAGGCCAATGGCCGCCTGAATCGGCGGATAGTTGAGGTTCTCAAGCAGGGTGTGGGTCCAGCCTGACAATATCTCATCGAGTTTGCTGTCGAGCGTTGTGAGCTGATTGGCGGCCGAGGCGAAGCCCAGCGTTTCATGCACCGGGCGGAACTGGCAGTGCGGGCAGACCGGACTGCCCGCCAGCTCGCCTTCGGTCAACTGATAACAACTCTTCAGGCCGGCCATGCGCTCTTGAAATTCCGTGAGCTGACCGGAAGGCATCAGGTCGATGGTGGCGAGCCGGCTCAACGACACCAGCCGTGGGTCTTTTGTGAGACCAGCTTTGGTTTTGTCTTCGGACATGCCAAGCCGGGCCTTGGTATGGAGCCCGATATAGGTGGAGATGTAGTCCCGCTTGAGTTTCTCCAGAGCTTGCCGCATTGCCGGCATTTTCTTCAAGTCACGATGCGCGGTGAAATCGCTGACCAATTTGGCGCGCGCTTCGCGGGCCTGGCCGACCCAGGGGTTGTCGGCCGGGAGTGCCAGTTCGGCTTGTGCCAGATAGTTGGCCCAGGGGCTGAGATCACCGGAAAGTTTGAGCAGACCCTTGACCAACTCCAGCATGGCCAGGTTGGCCTTCTGTGCTTCGATGTGCTCCAGCGTGACGCGCAGATTCTTCAGTTTGCCGACAGTGTTGTAGGGCGACAGCGCCTCGGAAAATGTCTTCAGGCTTTCCAGTTTTGCGCGGCTATCCTTGACTTCGATTTCAGTGAGCAAGCTCTGACCCCACAGGCTGATGTTGCCGCCCAGGGC
>JANLTL010000070.1:0-1686 GCA_031362905.1 Burkholderiales bacterium
CGTCGATGCGATTGTCTCGGGCTGCCATCACGCGCAGGCCGGTGCCATCGAGCGCCTGTACCGGCGCCATCGTGCCGAGTATCACGACCTCATGTGCATCATCTCGGGCGGCTCGGGACGGGCGCTGGTGCCGCGCCTGACGATTCCACACAAGGCGCACGACAATCTCGTGCTCGAGGGCTTGTACCGCATCAGCCAGACCTTGACCTAGTGCGGCGTGCCCCAACCGTCACCTGACCCGACCCTAGCCCACGCCACGCGCCATCATGCGTTCCCTGTTCCTTCTGCTGGTGCTCGCCAACATCCTGTTCTACGCCTGGCACGCCGGCTACATCGGGCCTGGTGACGCCAACAAGGGCGAGGCCGAGCGGTTGACGATGCAGATCACGCCGGAGAAAATCCGCATCCTCAGCGCGGGCGAAATAAAGAAACTTGCGGATGCCGCAAAGTCACGCAGCGGCAGTTGTTTCGAATGGGGCACCTTTCCGGCTCAAGAAGCCGACAAGGCAGGCGAGGCGCTGGCCGCGCTGAACCTCGGCAATCGACTGCAAACACGCACCGTGGAAGAGACGGCGGGTTGGTGGGTGTTCCTGCCACCGCAGGGCAGCAAAGTGAATGCCGACAAGAAGGTCGATGAATTGAAAGCGCTTGGGGTGAGCGACTTCTTCATCGTCCAGGAGGATGGTGCCAACAAGTTCGCGGTGTCGCTCGGTGTATTTCGGACCGAAGAGGCGGCGCAAAATTACCTGGCAGCAGTGTCGGCCAGGGGCGTCAAGACCGCGCGCAGCGGCGAGCGCGAAACCCGGGTGCAGAAAACCGTGTTTCGCTTCAGCGGAATGGACGAAGCGATTGCCGTCAAATTTGATGCGATCCGCAAGGACTTTCCCGGCCACGAGACCAGGGACTGCACATCTGATGTGCCGAAACCAGGTGATGACCGCGCGGCAGACAAGGGTGCCGCATCAAAGGCTGAAAACAGCAAGGTCGAAGAGAAGAAGTAGCGCCTGGCCTCATGCCAGGAATGGCTCCTGGAGCCATTCCCAGGCAGTACTTGGGAAAACCACGCGCGCGGATTAGCGGCCGCGCACCTTATTCAACATCGCGGTGGTCGAGCGCTCGAACATAAACGCAATCGACTGCACACTGCCGCCCCATGAGGCCACGTCGACCGCGCCCACCATGTTGTCCGGCGTCCAGTCACCACCCTTGACCAGCACATCGGGGTGCGCTGCCTGAATGGCCGTGAGCGGCGTGTCTTCGGTAAAACACACCACCAGGCTGACGCATTCGAGTGCAGCGAGCACCGCCATGCGGTCTTGCTCGGTATTGATGGGGCGGTCCGCGCCTTTGCCCAGCCGTTTGACCGACGAGTCGCTGTTGACGCCGACGATCAGGCTCGCGCCGAGGGCGCGCGCCTGCGCAAGATAAGTGACATGGCCACGATGCAGCAGGTCGAATACGCCGTTGGTGAATACAAGCGGGCGCGGCAGAGCGCTCGCTCGTGCCGCGAGTTCGGAAAATGCGCAGAGCTTGGCTTCAAACGGCGGGGCCGCGTGCAGCATGCGCCTCAGGCCTTCCAGTGGGGCGGATTGGTTTTTGCAAAATCGGGCTGCGCCTCTTTTCGCGGTGCCCACGCCGCGATTTTCGCCGGCCGGGACGCCACCATCGCCAGATCGGGCTTGCGCA
>JANLTL010000095.1:0-13863 GCA_031362905.1 Burkholderiales bacterium
GCGTGACAGCCCACGGCTCCATGCCGGAGAAAGGCGTCAACGCCGTGTTCAAGGCGGCCCGCGCGCTGGCCACACTGGAAAAGTTCCGTTTCGACAATCCGCCGCACCCGTTGATGGGGCAGGCGACGCTGAACGTCGGCAGCATCCATGGCGGTCTCAACATCAATTCGGTGCCCGATGAAGCAGTGATGACAATCGACATCCGTACCGTGCCGACCGTGAACCACAAAAAACTCGGGGCCGAGCTGCAAAAACAGCTCGGCAGTGATGTCGAGCTCGAAACCATCCTCGATCTGGAAAGCGTTTACACCGAGCCCGAGCACGAGTGGATGCAGGAAGTGTTCGAGGTCATGCAGCCGTACCTTGGCGGCAGGCCCGAGCCGCGTGTCGCCACTTACTTTACGGATGCCGCTGCACTCAACGTGGCATACAAGACACCGCCGACAGTCATTCTCGGTCCCGGCGAAGCACAGATGGCGCACCAGACCGACGAATACTGCGTGGTTGAACGCATCACCGAAGCGGTGGCCGCTTACGAAGAAATTACCCGCCGCTGGTGCGGTGTCTGAGCAGGTCAGATCGCGTGCCGGCGCCTGAGAATTCCTATTCTGGAAGCCGTGCCCGCCAGCGCGTGGAGGGGCTGCTCGACCCGGGATCGTTTGTCGACACTTTGCTCGTCGAACAAGGCTCGCTTTGTGCGGGCCACGGCATGCTCGGCGCAAAGCCGGTCGTCATTGCGGCAACGGATCGCGAAGTCGCCGGTGGCTCATTCGGGGTTGCTGAATCCCACGCCCTGGCTGAGCTGATCAAGCAGGACCACGCGGCAAATCTGCCGTTCATTCTTTGCCTCGACTCGGCGGGCGCACGCCTCGATGAAGGCCTGCCTGCCCTCGGTGCCTTCCGGCAACTCTACCGCCAGGTCCTCGACCTGCGCCTGTCTGGCGTGCCGATGCTCGCTTTGCTCGGCCGCGACTGTTTCGGCGGCGCCAGCATGCTTGCCGCAACCTGCGGGCAGCGAGTCTATGCGATAGGCTCGCGGCTGGCGATGTCGGGGCCCGCCGTGATCCAGGCGCTCGGCGGGCGCAGTGAACTGGATGCGTCGGATGGCCAGGCAGTGAATGCGTTAATGGGGGGCACCGCGCGCGCAGCGATGGAATCCGCGGGACGCCTCAACGAAGACACGATCTATGCATTCCGCCAGGCCGCGCTCGACTGGCTGGTGAAGCCCGGCATGCCGCCGGACTTGCGTGATCAGCACAACCGTCTCGGCGCCCGCCTGCTCAAGCACGACATGGCGCCATCGCCTACGTCTACCCGGCCCGTGCTGCCGGACACGCTGCTGGAACTGGTGCCGTCGACCTTCGAAGCACGCGAAGCGGACGGCGTGATGACCGGTCGCATCCTGCCAACCGCGCCCAACAGTTATTTCGGATTCATCGGCGGCGCCCCGGTCGGCGCACTCGCTGCCTGGACGCTGGCCGGAGAGTGCCTGCAATTTGCCGAAACCCGTCCCGGAGATGCGCTGACGCTGCTGCTGGACTCGCCAGGACAGGCGCCGACCTTCCGCGACGAACGCATGATGCTCTCGGAGTATGTTGCTCACCTCGCGTTGGTGCTGTCCAGCCTTCGCGATGCCGGACATCGCGTCACGCTGCAGGTTCTGGGCGAAGCGGCGGGCGGCATCTACGTTGCGCTGGCCGCACCCGCGGTTCGCGTCGTTGCACTGCCGGGTGCCAGCGTACAGGTACTGCCCCCGGCCGCAATTGCACGCGTGCTTCGTAGGCAGGGTCCGAAGGCGAGCATCGACGACTACCTGCAGTCCGGCGTGATCGACACACTGGTCTAGTGTCCTGTTCCGCTAAGTTCGTGGCTGAAAACCCGACGAGAATCGGTGTCATGCGGTGTTGCGAGTCCTTGCCGTGGGGGCCTGCCACTGTCAAGGACTCGCGCCTTGCCTGACACCGATTTCGCGGGTTTTCCGAGCAATACTGGTTTATTGTCAGATGAAATGTGGAAGCGGTTTCCGAGGCGCGAAAGATAGCCCACGAATTAGCGGTACAGGACACTAGAGAATGAACGCAAACCTTTACGCTGCCATCGAAGCGGCTGGCTGCAATCGTGGCGACGGTGAGTTCATCGAAACCGAAGACGGCAGGGCCTTCAGCCGCGCCGATGCAGCCGCCGAATCCGCGCGCCTCGCCAACTTGCTGCTCGCCCTGGGCGCCAGGCGCGGCGACCGCATCGCGGTGCAGGTCGAGAAATCGCCGGAATCGCTGTTCCTGTATCTGGCCTGCCTGCGGGCCGGCCTGGTCTACCTTCCGCTCAATACGGCGTACCAGCGGGGCGAACTCGCGTATTTCGTCGCAGACGCCGAACCTCGGGTGATCGTATGCCATCCCCGGACGGTCGATCTCATGCAGGAACTCTCAGTCGGCGTCGCCCAAGTGCTGTCCCTCGATGAAAATGGCCAGGGTAGCCTGACGCAGAAAGCGGCCGGGCATGGGTCGGAATTTTCCACCGTCGAATCGAAAGCAGACGACCTGGCGGTCATCATCTATACCTCCGGCACCACGGGTCGCTCCAAGGGCGCCATGGTCACGCATCGCAATCTTGAATCGAATGCGCGGACCCTCCTCGAATACTGGAAGTTCAGCGAAGACGACGTGCTGCTGCACGCGCTGCCGATCTTCCACGTGCACGGCCTGTTCGTCGCCAACCACTGCGCGCTTTTCTCCGGTGCGAAATTGCTATGGCATCGCAAGTTCGACGCGCAGTTGGTGTTGCGCGACCTGCCTCGCGCTACGGTGATGATGGGCGTTCCGACGTTCTACACGCGCCTGCTGGCGGAAGCGGCCTTCACGCGTGAGCTGGCACAAGGCGTCAGGCTGTTCATTTCCGGTTCGGCGCCGTTGCTCGCCGAAACATTCGGCGAGTTCTACCGGCGTACCGGACAATACATTCTCGAGCGCTACGGGATGTCGGAAACCTGCATGAACACCTCCAATCCGCTGGACGGTGAGCGCCGCGCCGGCAGTGTCGGATTTCCCTTGCCTGGCGTTTTGGTGAGGATAACCGGAGACCAGGACCGGATTTTGCCGCACGGCGAAATCGGCGCGATCCAGGTGAAGGGCGAGAACGTGTTCAACGGCTACTGGCGCATGCCGGATAAGACCCGCGAGGAATTCACCGCCGACGGCTGGTTTCGCACCGGCGACGTCGGCCTGTTCGATGACGACGGCTATCTTTGCATCTCCGGGCGCGCCAAGGACCTGATCATCAGTGGCGGCTACAACGTCTATCCGAAAGAAATCGAGATGGCGCTGGACGCAATGCCCGGGGTCGCAGAATCCGCGGTGATAGGTGTTCCGCATCCGGACTTCGGTGAAGCGGTGGCCGCCGTGGTCGTGCCGCGCAAGGGCGCCCAACTCGATCCATCCGCAATTATTGCGGAACTGAAGAAGAACCTCGCCAATTTCAAGGTGCCCAAGCAGGTGTACCTTGTGGACGATCTGCCGCGAAATGCCATGGGCAAGGTGCAGAAAGCGGAGCTGCGCGGGCGCTACCGCAACGTCTGAGGAGACCCGAATGCGCTGGGAAAGCGGAAGGCGTAGCGAAAACATCGAGGACAGGCGCGGGATGCGCATGCCGGGCGGCATAGCTGGCGGCGGTATCGGCGTGGTGGTGATCGCGCTGATCGCGATGTTCTTCGGCGTGGATCCGCGGGTGATCCTGCAGGACGCGGGATCGCCCCAGCCCGCGCAAACCGGCGCGCCCGTGGATCCGGCACAGGACCGCGTCAAGGATTTCGTTGCCGTCGTGCTCGCCGATACGGAAGACACCTGGGGTGAAATCTTCCGGCGCGGCGGTGCCCAGTACCAGGTGCCGAGGCTTGTGCTCTTTTCGGGTGCCGTACAATCGGCCTGCGGCTACGCGCAGGCTGCCGTCGGTCCGTTCTACTGCACGGGAGACCAGAAGGTCTATCTCGACCTCGATTTCTTCCAGACCCTGGAAAAGCGCCTCGGCGCGAAGGGCGATTTCGCGCAGGCCTATGTCATCGCCCACGAGATCGGCCACCATGTGCAGAACCAGCTCGGCATTTCCGCCAAGGTCGCGCAGGCTGCGCAACGCGGCGGGAAGGAGCAGGCAAACCGGCTCTCGGTGCGCCAGGAACTGCAGGCGGATTGCTTTGCGGGCATCTGGGCCAACCATGCCAATCGTTCCCGGCAGGTTTTGGAAGCGGGCGATGTGGAGGAAGGGCTGAATGCCGCATCCGCGATCGGCGACGATCGGTTGCAAATGCAGGCGCGCGGTTACGTCGCGCCGGAAAGCTTCACGCACGGCAGTTCCGAACAGCGCGTAAGCTGGTTCAAGCGCGGGCTGGAGTCCGGCGAACTGTCGGCATGCGATACATTCAAGGCCAAACCCTAGGTTGCCGCCACCCGTGATCCAGACCATGCAGCAGGATCCCGACGTGCTCGAGCTGATCAGCGACCGGCTGGGAAGTGAAGGCTGGGTCGCGATCCCGTCGTTCATTTCTCCGGAGATCGTGGCCCTGCTCGGCGAGGAGTGTGCCCGACTCGCGGCGCAGGGTTCGTTTCACGACGCGGCTATCGGCAGCGGGACGGACCGAAAGATTGCCGGCGATGTTCGCGCGGATCAGATCCTCTGGCTCGAGTCGTCGGGCAGCAGCGAAGCGCAGCGGGAGTGCCTCGAGCGCTTCGAAGACATGCGCCTGAAACTGAACCGCGACCTGCAGCTGGGCCTGTTCGAGTTCGAATGCCACTTCGCCCGCTACAAGCCGGGCGCGTTTTACCGCAAGCACCTCGACCAGTTCAGCCGCGATTCACGCCGCCGCCTTTCCAGCATCCTCTACCTCAACCATGACTGGCAGGATGCGGACGGCGGCGAGCTACGGCTGTACCTCGAACGCAAACCAGCGTCGGGACATGTGGACATCAGGCCGGATGGCGGAACGCTGGTCCTGTTCCTGAGTGAAAATTTTCCCCACGAAGTCCTGCCGGCAAAGCGCGAGCGCCACAGCCTCACGGGCTGGTTCAAGGCGCGCGGCTGATATTCAGAACAGGGTCCACAGCATCCTCGTCGCCAGGATGAACAGGATCACCGCGAAAATTTTCTTCAGCTGTGAGACCGGCAGGGTATGCGCCATTTTCGCGCCCCACGGCACAGTGACCAGCGTGCCGATGACGATGCCGATCAGCGCCGGCAGGTAGAGGTAACCGACGCTGAAGGCCGGCAGGTGATCCTTGCCCAGTCCGGTGATGATAAAACCGACGGTTCCGGCGATTGCGATCGGAAGACCCAGCGCGGCCGATGTGCCGATGGCGTTGCGCATGGGCACGTTGCATAGGGACATCAACGGAATTGTCATCACGCCGCCCCCGACGCCCACGAGCGCGGACACGATACCCACGATTACCGAAGCCAGGTTCAATCCGAGCTTGCCCGGCAGTTGTCGCGACGGCTTCGGCTTGGCGTTGACGAACATCTGCACCGCCGAGTAATACACGAAGATCACGAAAAATATCGCCAGGTATTTGGACTTGAGCTGATCGGCGACCAGCGTGCCCAGCAGTGTGCCGATGATGAGGCCGGGGATGGCACTCCGCACGATGTCCCAGCGCACCGCGCCGTGCTTGTGATGCGCGCGCAGGCTGGAAATCGATGTGAAGACGATGCTGGCGATCGAGGTGCCCAGGGCCATATGTAGAATGCGGTCTTCCGGAAAGCCCTGCAGGGTGAACAGCCAGACCATCAGGGTGACGAGTATCAGGCCGCCGCCGATGCCGAGCAGGCCGGCGAAAAAACCGACGAACAATCCCATCAGTAGATAGACGATCCACCACTCCATCATCGGCCTGCTACAGGAGGGCCATGACGAATTCCCACTCGCACGCTTCCACCGGCGTGATCGACAGGCGATTGCCGCGTTTGAGCAGCAGCATGCCTTCGAGCGCCTTGTGCTCGCGCAACTCGGCCAGCGCGACCAAACGTGTCTTCTTCACCAACTGCACGTCCACATGCATCCAGCGTGGAGTCTCCGGCGTCGCCGCACCGTCGTAATACTTGCTCTTCTTGTCGAACTGCGTGGCATCCGGGTAAGCGTGGCTCGCCACTTGGGCCAGACCGGCGATGCCCGGTTCAGGGCAACTTGAGTGGTAGAACAGGACACCATCGCCGATTTCCATGCCGTCGCGCATGTAATTGCGGGCCTGGTAGTTGCGTACCCCGTACCAAGGCACGGTCTGTTTCGGCAGCGCCGCCAGATCGTCGACCGACACATCGGACGGTTCGGATTTCATTAACCAATAGCGCATGGTCCCATCCCCTTTCGCCGCAAGTGCCGCCCCAATGAAAAACGGCGCGAGAAATTCGCGCCGCTGGCCACACTTCAATTTTCCAGAATCGGGTTCCCCGCAAGTGCCGTCAGGCCCCCATCCTGAACCAGGGTTCAGGTCGGCAGCCTCCGAAGATCACATCAGGGCATTCAGCACCGTCTCAGGGAGTGCCTGCAACAAGTGCAAACACTATAAGGGGTGAGAACGCACACAACAGCAATCGATTCTTCAACCGCCTTGCGTCAAGCTTATTGGAACAAGGAATGTAAGAACCTTAACCAACACTGCAGGGAATTTCTTTAAGACGGCCCCCTAGCCAACAACTTTGCCATCCGTCTTAAAGACACTCCTCGGGACAAATCAAAACAACTTTTCCTGACTTGCAATCGCTTCATCCACCAGCGAATTCATGGAAGTCATTCGACGCTTGTATTCGCCCAAGTCAAACCCCGCGCCGGTCTTGGCTGAAAGCAACTCGTGGGTGATATTGAGGGCGGCCATCACGGCCACCCGGTCAGCCCCGGCGATCTTGCCGGTCCCCTTGATTTCACGCATTTTTTTGTCAAGATACGCGACCGACGCCATCAACTCCTCGCGCTCGTCGTCCGGGCAGGCGACGCGGTATTGCCGGTCGAGTATGGTGACGTCAATGTTCTTGGTGGTTTTCGCGGTCGCCATGTTCAGGCCTCTTCACCGGCGGGAATCCGCTCGATCAGCGCTTCAAGCTGTGTGCGTGCACCATCCACTTTCGTTGCAAGGGCGCGGTTTTCGCCCTCCAGGTTGGTGATGCGCTGGCGCATGTCGCGATTCTCCGCGCGTGCCTGCTGGTACAGGTCTACCAACTGGGTGAGCTTTTGCTCGAGGCTTTCCAACTCGGTCATACAGTCAATGTTGGTGGAAAAATCATGTGAAGTCAAGCATCTAACCGCAGTTTTGAATGTAAGCGTTGAATGTGCTGTGGGCGTTTGTTGTTTTCATCACGCACATACCGCGGAGGCGGGACAAACGGCTGCGTAGGTCTGGATCAAAAAATGAAGCCTCCGGTTGGCCGCTGCACTGCTAAAATTCTCCCTGTTTTGGTGCTGCCGGAATTCACCCTCCGGCGGTTAAACGGGAATCAGGCGTCCTTCGATTTCGGTGCCTCGCGCAGTGCGGCGGGAGTGCCAGAGGGGCTACCTGAGCTGCCCCCGCAACGGTCAGCGCTGCAAGTTTGTCCACGCCAGAGGTTCGGCACAGACAAATCTGCCAGGCTCAAAACCCACGCCACTGCCGATGTACTTATCCGGCGGGAAGGCTTTGAGTCCTCAAGCGCCAGCCCGGATACCGGCCAGGACATTCATCCCATCCAATCATGCCTGCGGGGATGTAGGCGCCTTGAGGAGTTGTCCATGTTTTGCCGTTGCTCCGCACGCCGGCCACGCCTTGTGGTCGTGTTTTCACTCGTCCTCGCCACGTCCGCTTTTTTGGGTTCACTGCCCAATCCTGTCTCTGCCCAGCCCATTCCGCAAGTGGTTGTGACGGGCACGCGTTCTGAGCAATCGATTACCGACGTGCTGGCCAGCACGACTGTGCTGACGCGTGAAGAGATTCGTGATTCGCAAGCCCCGGACCTCTCAACTCTGCTGCGCAGCGCCGCCGGCATCGAGATCACGCAAAACGGTGGCTTTGGCAACAATGCCACCGTGTCTATGCGCGGCGGCAACGCCAACCACACGCTGATCTTGCTCGACGGCATGCGCATCAACTCAGCGACAACAGGGCAGACTGCTTTGGAGCGTCTGACTCTGGATCAGATCGAACGGGTAGAGATCGTGCGCGGCAACGTGTCGGCGCTGTATGGCTCGGAGGCGGTGGGCGGCGTAATTCAGTTGTTTTCGCGGCAAGGCGGCGGCGCGCCAGCCCTCGGTGGGTCTCTCACCACAGGCGCACGAGGCACCCTCGCAGGCAATGTGGATTTTGGCGGCAAAGTCGGCGACACGCGCTTCTACATTGGCGCGGCTGGTTTGCACACGGCAAATTTCTCGTCGGTTGATCCGCAGACAACTGCGCTAACGCGTATCCGTGTCAATCCGGACGATGATGGTTACCGCAACACCACGCTCAACGCCAGCGCGTCGCACCTGCTCAATGCACGCAACGAGATCGGCATGCGTTTTTATGGCACGCGCGGGCTGATCAACTTTGACGGTTCTGCGGCGGGCCAACTCGTCACCAACGTTCACCAAACGCGAAATGCCACCTCGTCGCTTTCGCTCTACAGCAAAAACCGAATTAGTGATGCCTGGCGCTCCACACTCACAGTCTCGAAAAGCACCGACAGTAGCGACCAGACGCTCAACTACAAATGGGATGGCCACATCCGCACCGATCAGCGTCAATTGACCTGGCAAAACGAAGTCACACTGGCCCCTACCCATAAACTGCTGTTCGCCGCCGAAACCCTGAGTCAGCGCTCCGAGAGCCAGGCCTCACCCACCACGGCGCTGCCCAACGCGTTTTATCCGGCACGCAAAGTCAACTCATTGCTGGCGGGCTACAACGGCTCGGTGGAGCGTTCCGAGTTTCAACTCAACCTGCGCGCCGACCGCTATTCCGATTTTGGTAGCGCCAATACCTATTTCGCTGCCGTTGGCTACAACATCAGCGACGGGTGGAAGATGATTGTGCAGCAATCGACGGCGTTCAAGGCACCGACCTTCAACGATCTCTACTTTCCCGGCTTCGGCACGCCAACCTTGTTGCCCGAGAGGGTCAAGAGCCGTGATTTCGGCGCGCAATGGGCGAGCGGCACGCACCTTTTGCGCATCACGCGCTTTCGCTCCGATTACGTCAACCTGATTCAAGCCGCGCCGGTGTTCGCCACCAACGTCGCGCGTGCGCGCGTCAACGGCTGGGAGGGCAATTACACCGGCCAATTGAGTGGCTTCGATGTGCGCGCCAACGTCACGCTGCAAGACCCGGTCAGCATCCCGGAGAACGCCGTCACCGGCCCGCAACTGCGCCGCCGCGCGCAGCAGTTTGGCAATATCGGCGTGTACCGCAGCATCGGCGCATGGCGTCTGGGGGCCAACGTATTTTCGACCGACAAACGCGTCGATACCGTGATCACCAGTACCACGACCCGGGCCGGATTGAGTTCGTACAATCTGGTCACACTAACGGCGCGCTATAACTTCAACAAAGAAATGTATGTGGCTGCCAAACTGGACAACGCCGGCAACGCGCTCTATCAAACCGCACATGGTTTCAATACCCCGTCGCGTGGCTTCTTTTTGACCTTTGGCTATCAGCCAAAGTAGCCGCTTCAGACCGGCCCGCACGATGCCCACACCTGCCAGATTTGAGGATATGCCCAGCAGGGCCGCGGACACAGCCGGCAGCTTCGCGGAGGCACGCGCATGATGCCGCGCCACACATGGCTTCTGACCGTTGCCCTCGCCGCAGGTGCCGCTGCGGCCTTGGTGCTTGCACTGATGGCCGGGAGCGCCAACGTCTCGCCTGCTGAAGTGTGGACGGCGCTCACAGGCGGCGACGCCGGCGCGCGTGGCGACATTGTGCTCAACCTGCGGCTGCCGCGCGCGTTGGCGGCGTTTGGCGTGGGCGCCTTGTTGGCTCTTGCCGGCGCCTTGATGCAAGTGCTGCTGCGCAACCCGCTCGCCGAGCCTTACCTGATGGGCATTTCGGGCGGTGCCGCGGTGGGGGCCTTGTCGATGCTGCTGATTGGCGCCAGTTTGTTGCTGGTGCACGTGGCCGCGGCAGTCGGGGCGGCGGCGACGGTGCTGCTGGTGCTCGGTCTCGCACGGCATGACTTTGCGCAGGGCGCGGGGCACGACGGCAGCCCGCGCTTGCTGCTCACCGGCGTGATCATCGCGGCCGGCTGTGGTGCCATCGTCACACTGATCCTGTCGATTGCGCCGGACAACAAGCTGCGCGGCATGCTGTTCTGGCTGATGGGCGATTTCAATGGCGTCGATCGCTGGCAGCCTGCGTTGGGTGGGGCCGTGCTGGCCTTGCTGCTCATGCTGCCTGAAGCACGCGGCCTCAACGCCCTGTCGCGCGGCGCACTGGTCGCGCAAACCTTGGGTGTCAATGTGCGCATGCTGCGCTTTCGGCTCTACGCCGTTGCCTCGATCGCTACCGCGCTCGCGGTCACGACGGCGGGTACCGTGGGCTTTATCGGCCTGATCATTCCGCATGCGGTGCGGCTTGTCACCGGCAACGATCAGCGCATCCTGCTGCCGGCCTCCGCGCTCGGCGGCGGCACCTTGCTGGTACTGGCAGACACATTGGCGCGCACGGTGGTGGCGCCGGTGCAGTTGCCGGTGGGCGTGGTGATGGCGTTTATCGGCGTGCCGGCCTTTCTCTACCTGCTGCTGCGACGCCATGAACGCGCCTGAGACCACCATGCAAGCCTGCGCACTCCAGACCCACGGGCTGACGCTGTCACGTGGCGCACGCAAGCTCTTGGTCGGCCTCAACTGGCAGGCGCAAGGCGGCGAGTTGTGGTGCCTGCTCGGCCCCAACGGCGTTGGCAAGACCACTTTGCTGCATGCCCTTGCCGGCGTGTTGCCGGCTGCCGGCATCGAGCTCAACAGTCGCGCGCTGAACACATGGGATCACCAGGAACTGGCGCTGGTGCGCGGCTTCATGCCGCAGCACGTGCACGACGCCTTCTCGGCCAGCGTGCTCGACACCGTTCTGCTCGGTCGCCACCCGCACCTGGGCCGCTGGGATTGGGAAAGCGAAGCAGACTTGCAACTGGCACGCGCCGCGTTGCAGGCAGTCGGCATGGACGCCTTCACCGACCGCGACGTGTTGACGCTCTCGGGCGGCGAGCGCCAGCGCGTCTCGCTGGCAATGCTGCTGGCCCAGGCACCGCAGGTGATGCTGCTTGACGAACCGGGCAGCCACCAGGATCTGCAGCATCAAGTGACGATCTTCACGCTGCTGCGCTCGCTCGCCGATCAAGGGCGCCTGCTGCTTACAGCCGTACATGACATCAACCTCGCCGCGCGCTTTGGCACGCACGCGTTGATGCTGGACGGAGAGGGCGGTGCAGAAGCGGGCACGATCAGCGAGATGCTCACGCCCGAGCGCTTGACGCGTATTTTTCATCACCCGGTGCGGCGCATCGATGACAACGGCAAGGCCTGGTTCGTCGCCGAATAGGCGCTCGCGTAAAGCTGCAAACTACTGACAAAAAGGAATCACCATGGCTGAACCCACTCAACCCGATGCTGGCCTCAACGAGCGCCACAAAGAGCGCATGCAGCGCAAAAAGGAAGTTGTCGATAGCCACATCGAGGCGGCCAAAACCGAACGCGGCGTCATCGTCGTCACCACCGGCAACGGCAAGGGCAAATCAAGCTCCGGTTTCGGCATGGTGGCGCGCGCCCTCGGCCACGGCATGAAGGTCGGCGTGGTGCAGTTCATCAAGGGCGCGATGGCGACTGGTGAAGAGCGCTTCTACCGGCGCTTTCCCGATGAGGTGCGCTACTACGTGATGGGCGAGGGCTACACCTGGAACACCCAGGATCGCGAGCGCGACGTCGCCAAGGCCGAAGCCGCCTGGGCCAAGGCGCGCGAACTGCTTGCCGATGCCAGCATTGGTCTGGTGCTGTTCGACGAACTCAACATCGCCCTCAAGCTGCGTTATCTCGATGTCAACCGGGTTGTGGCCGACCTGCAAGCGCGCCCGCCGATGCAGCATGTGGTCATCACCGGTCGCGGCGCACCTCCGGAGCTGATTGAAGCCGCCGATACGGTCACCGACATGACGGTCGTCAAACACGCCTTCAAGGCTGGCGTCAAAGCCATGCCCGGGGTCGAGTTTTGAGTGATCAGCCAGAGACGACAGCCGCCGTGCAGTGCCCGGCGCTGTTTGTCGCTGGCATTGCGTCAGGCCAGGGCAAGACGACCGTCACCGCGGCCCTGGCGCGCTTTCACACCCGTTGGTAGTGGCGGCGATATTTTGCTATCGGGATCCGGTGGAATCTGAAAGCCTCGTCAACACATGAACAAGGAATGAGTAATGGGATATCTGGAAAGTGCCGTATTCGAAGTGGCGCGCCTGTTTTTCTGGCCGGTGCTGATGTTGGTACTGCTCTCGCTGGCCTACGCGCTCTGCGCACTCGGTGCGTTTGGCGCGGAATATGTTCGCCGCCGGCAGCGGCCCGGGCAGGTGTTGCTGCTTGCGCAGGTGCCTCCGGTGCAGGAGCGGCTCGAATTGGCAGTGCTCAAGGAGTTGGAGCGCTTGCGGCTGTGCAGCCGCGTGGCGCCGATGCTTGGTCTGATCGCCACCATGATCCCGATGGGCCCAGCATTGGTCGCGGTGGCGAGCGGCGAGGCACAAGGCGTCGCACAGAGCCTGGCGCCGGCCTTCGCCGCAGTGATCGTCGCATTGCTTGCCGCGTCGATCAGCTTCACCATCCATACCGTCAGGCGGCGCTGGCTCCTCGCTGAAATGGTGGTCTGCCTCGAATTGGCGCGCGCCAAGCAAGCAGCGGGGGGCGCATGAATATTCTTGACGATGACGATGACGATCCGGTGCTGTCCACGATTAATTTGATCGACGTTTTTCTGGTCGTGATTGCCATGCTGCTGATTGCGGTCATTGAAAATCCGATGAATCCGTTCGCCATGGACAGCATCACCGTGGTACGCCGGGCGGGGCAGCCGGACATGGAAATCATCACGAAAGAGGGAAAGAAGATCACCCGTTTCAAGGCGAGTGGGGCAACAACGGAAGGTAGCGGCGAAAAAGCCGGGGTGGCCTACCGCCTCAAGGACGGCACCATGGTGTACGTGCCAGAAACAGGCAGATGAACGGTGGGCCGATGCAGGGCGCGCTGATGAAGGACGGGCTGATCAAGTGGAGGAAGACGCGCAGGTTTGGGCCGATGTGCCAAACGCTGCCGTCGCTTCTACCCCTGCATCAGAAGCGCGTGCGACCAGTGATCGCTTGGTGTTGCGCGTTGTTGTGCGCCTTTTTCTACGTGGGCAGCCTGCCCAGCGCACGTGGTCAAGCGGCGAACGTTGTCAATCCTGCCGCTGCCCGCACAGCACCGACAGGTGGGGTGGTGGTGCTGGCAAGCTACCTGGTGAGCCCTGCCAAGCTGTCGCGACTGCAGCACTATGCAAACGAAGCCGGGCTGAAGATGCAGGTTCTTCAGGTGGCAGCGACGTCGGCACAAGGTCTCAAGGATGCAACGGAGCAGGCGAGCCTGTTGGTGATCGATGCGCCGCACACGAGTGTGGTGCAGGATGCGGTCGCCAAGTATGGCGCGGCATTGCGCGAGTTGCGCACGGCGCGCGTGATGATCGGCGAGTTGGGGAGTACCGCGGCGCTGGAATGGTCCGGCGGCGTCCGCGCCGGCACAGCGTCGAAGGATAGCGAGCGGGACGCCACGCGGACCCAGATGCTGCGTGAGTATTGGCGCTTCGGCGGTTCGCGCAACCTGCGCAACGCCGTCCTGCTGATGCAGGCGTGGGTGGATGGGCGGGACAG
>JANLTL010000320.1:0-3532 GCA_031362905.1 Burkholderiales bacterium
GGTCGATCTTAGCCATACGCTGGCACCGGAGTTTCCGCAAATCGTGCTGCCGCCGGAGTTCGGGCAGGTGCAGCCGTTTCGCATCGAAGAAGTGTCGCGCTACGACGAGCGCGGCCCGGGCTGGTACTGGAACAATTTTTCTTGCGGCGAACACACCGGCACTCACTTCGATGCCCCGGTGCACTGGGTCTCGGGGCGCGACCTCCCCAACAATGCGGTCGATACGATTCCGGTCGAGCACTTCGTGGGCAGCGCTTGCGTGCTCGATTGCACCGATGAAGCCACTGCCGATGCCGACTTCCTGCTCACTGTGGAGTGGATAAAAAAATGGGAGGGCACGCACGGCCGCATTCCGCCGCGCGCCTGGGTGCTGATGCGCACCGGCTGGAGCAAACGAAGCGACCCGGTCGCGTATCAAAACTTCGACGATACCGGCCAGCACACGCCCGGCCCCAATGCCGCGGCCGTGCAGTTTTTGGTGGACGAGCGCGACGTGCTCGGCTTTGGCACCGAAACCATCGGCACCGATGCGGGCCAAGGCTATCACCTCAAACCGCCGTATCCTTGCCATTCGGTGATGCATGGCGCCGGGCGCTACGGCCTGCAGTGCCTCAACAATCTCGATCAGCTGCCAGCCACCGGCGCAGTGATTTTTGCCGCGCCCCTGAAGATTCAAAACGGCAGCGGCAGTCCGCTGCGCGTGCTGGCACTGGTTCAATCTTCACTCTAAGGAGCACACCATGACGCAAGTCAAACACAAAATCTGGTTCCAGGGCGCCACCGACCGCGTCGCGCACGCGCCCTACATCACCCAGCTCGAAGCGCACATGAAGCGCATCATCGATCCGGCGTTCGAGTACAGCTTCAACACCACCACGCCGCCCGCCGCCACCACGCACCCGGTCACCGAATTCCGCATGGCGCGCAACTTCATGAAGAATGCCGTCAAGGCGGAGAAGGAAGGCTACAGCGTGATGGCGATCTCGCATTTTCAGGATGCGGGCCTGGCCGAGGTCAAATCCCTGGTCGACATCCCGGTGGTGGGGCTGGGCGAGACCACCATGTATCTGGCCTGCACGCTGGGCCGCAAATTCGGCCTGGTCACGATCAACCCGATTTTCATCCCCTGGCATGAAGACCAGGTGATTCGCTACGGCTTGCAACAGCGCTGCGTCGGGGTGCGCGCGGTCAATGGCAAGGTCAGCGATTTCATGGACGCTTTCTCGACTGAAGAAGGCTACGCGAGGCTGGCCCCGAAGTTCCAGCATGAAGTCAATATCCTGCTCGATGCCGGTGCCGACGTGATCGTCCCCGCCGGCGGCCTGCCGATGATGATGTTCGGCGGTGACCAGTCACACCGCAAGCTCCAGATCGAAACCGGCGGTGCGCCGATCCTCAACGGCCTGACAGTGCTGTGCAAATCCGCTGAAGCGGCGGTGCGCATGCGCGAACTCGACGGCATCCGCGTCAGCCGCCGCTCCAACTATGCCAAGCCGCCCGAGCAGGCGCTGCGGGAGTTTTTGGAGCAGGGGTGAGCGCCGGCGTCCGCTGGGATCCGGGCAATGGGTCTCAATTCAATGGGTCTTGAGTCTTGGTGCAAGCCGATCTCTCGGCGTTCAAGCGCATTCTCAAGCGCAAGGGTGGGGAGCTGCCGCATGCGGGGGATGAGAAAAACTGAGGCCAGGAGCTGGAAATGATGGACGAGGGTGTCAGCCCCGTTGAATGTTCGCCGCTGACCCACCCGATTTCGCCGACGCGGCACGCTTGCGCGGCTCCTTGGCCTGTTCCACGATCAACCCGGCAATGAACCTGGCGAACGGTTTGATGTTGCCGTGCGTGCTGGCCTGCTCCAGCGCCGCCATATAGCCCGCGCGGCGTTGTACCGGCACGATCACCCACGGATGCCCGCCAGTCGTGAGCAGGTAGTTCATCAGGAAGCGGCCCAGCCGTCCGTTGCCGTCCATGTAGGGGTGGATGAATACGAAAACAAAATGGCCAAGCACTGCGCGTGCGCCAGGATGGGCTTCGTTACCGATCAGATCAAACAGGGCCGGCATGCAGTCACGCACGGCTTGCGGTGCAATCGGCACGTGCTGCGCGTTGCGGATGAATACCTGACTGTTGCGATAGCCGGCCAGATCGGCCGGCCGCAGTATGCCGGCAGTCACACTGGAAGAAAATAGCGCCGGAAACCAGTTGGGAAAATCGCGCTGCAAATTTGTGCCGGGGGAGGCGCCTGATGTGAGCGTTTCACGGATCAACGCGACCACCTTGGTGTGGGCCTCGAAATAACCCTTCGCCGCCATTGCGTCGCGGAAATCCTGGTCCTTGGCATTCGACACCGGATTCCAGTCGCCTCTCCTCACGCGCGCGATCAATTGATCGGACACCTTGTACCCTTCGATCGACAAGGAATGATAGGCATCCGCTGTGTAGCGGACTTCAATGTCCTTGATGACGGCAGCCACACTTCCTGGACGGCGCATGCGCACGCCTTTGAATTGCGTGATGACCTCGCCGCGCATGGCTACCCACATGGCGCGGATGCGCTGCACGTAGGGAGACTCTCTCTCGCTGCCGCCAAGATCAGGCAAGGGTGCCGCAAAGGGATTAAGCGCAGGATTGTGTGCAGGGGATTGCGCGCTGACGCTGATGCCAGCGGCCTTGAGGGTGGCATGCAGTTGTCCGGCATCGCCAGCGCGGCCCACGGCCTCAAGCGCGCCGGTCATCCGGCCGGCCATGACTGTACTGCCGCTTTCGAGCAACAGCCGTGAGAGCACGGGCAGGTCAAGTCTGCGCATGATGATCTGCGCCGCGAGGGGATGCCTTGCAAAAAAGGACGGCCCAGCACGCACCATGGCCTCTTCGGCGGGCAGCATGCGCAAGCCTTGCGCATCAAGCACAGCGTTGCCGCTCAGTGATTGCTGCGTGATCTTGTAAAGAAAAATCGAACTGCCGTGCGCAAGCTCAAGGATTTGGTTGCTTGCCTCCGGCGCGTGAATCTGCATTTGTTTGAAGGCCACCGTGTGGCCGCTCTGCCGCAGCAGCGACATTTCCGGCGAGAGCTGCCACAGTGGCCCAAAGCGCGCATTGGCGTAGGCGGCGGCAAACGCTTCCATGTGGGCGAACCAGTGCGTCGAATCGCCGCTGCCGGCCGCCGGATCGTCCGGCAGATACCAGCCCTTGATCACCGGACGCAGAAAGGCTGCGCGCACCAGACGTTCGCGGTGCGCGCGGGTCAATTCCGGATGAGCCGCCGCCTCGATCACAGCATAGCCGCGCTCCTGTATGCGCTTGAGCGCAGAGAGCGAATCCGCCAGTTTTTCGTTTGTGCTCGCCATGACATCTCTATTTTTATGTTGATGATAACTCTATTTTGATGTAAATGATAACTCTATTTTTGTGTAATTTTCGACTCTACTTTTTTGCAAAATGACCTGAATCGCGATACCTCAGGCTACCAGCCCATCCCCCCGGCTGTCATAACCATTCAGATAGTGCCTTGCGGATTGAAATGTGGCCAGAGAGTCAT
>JANLTL010000123.1:0-6918 GCA_031362905.1 Burkholderiales bacterium
GGCGATGCAAGCAATGCCTGGTGGGCGTGCCACGTACTCGCGGCGATGGCCACGCCAAGCTGGTTATTGAGGTCGTGAGATACCTTCGCACTGGCCGCCGCATCCCAGCGGCTCACAAACATCGACGCCACTGACGCCACGTTGAGGCTGAGCCCCGCTGCAGCGCGGCGCTCCAGTCCACGCATATAGGCCTCGGCAGCGGCGAGATAGTGCGCGCGCGAGAACAGCAAGGTAACGTTGACCGGGATGCCGGCGAAGATCGTCTCTTCGATCGCCAGGGCGCCCTCCGCCGAGCCGGGAATCTTGATGAAAAGGTTGGCACGTTGCGCGCGCGCATGCAGTTGTCGTGCCGACGCCACCGTGCCGGCCGCGTCGCGCGCCAGCAATGGCGAGACTTCGAGCGATACCCAGCCGTCAGACCCGGCGCTCGTGGTGTGGAGTGGAAGAAACAGCGTTGCCGCTTGCCTCAGGTCTTCCAGTGCCAGATCGAAAAACACCTCTTCAGCACCAGACGCCGTTGGCCAGCGCGCGCCAATTGCCACGTCGTAGGCATTGCTCTGCTTGATCGCCTGCTCAAAGATGGCCGGGTTGGACGTGAGTCCCGTCACGGCCAGCTCGCGGATGTAGCGCGCAAGCGTGCCGTCGGCGAGCATGGTGCGGGTGATGTTGTCGAGCCAGAGGCGCTGGCCGAGCTGATGAAGTTGTTGGGTGGAATTCATGATCACAATTTGCCTAAAGGACAAGCCGTATTGTCCTTCAACCTGGATGCCTCAGCCAGTCGGGTCGGGCCAGCCGCGTCGGGCCAGCCGGGTTGGCGAGTACCGGAGGTGAGGAGAGCCGCTTTCGCCGGCGTTGCGGTAGATGACTCGGCGCCTTCGCTGGTCTTGCTCGAACGCATGATTGAAGCGCTCGGCGCACCTTCGGCTCATGCCGTGTCGACCTGCTCTTCAGCTGCCTCAACATGGCGCCCGGCGAACTGCGCATAGGCAACGCCCGCCATCACGATAAAGGCGCCGGTGATCTTGATCCATGTAAACGTCTCGTCCAGCCATAACCAGGACACCAGCGCTGCGACCGGCGGCATCAGATATTGCAGCGGCGCGCTCCTGGCGGCGCCGCGTACCTGGTTGACCCAGGCCCACACCATCCAGCCGAGAAATGCCGACACGGTGCATGACCATGCGATCAGAAGCCAGATGCGCAACGGCAGCGCAGAGTAGTCGAATAGCAGCGCAGCAGGTAACGACATCAGTAGCAGCCACGGTGCGCCGCAGAGCAAGGTCCACGCCAGCAGAATCACCGGGCCGTATCGTGCAGTCAGCGGGCGCGCGATGATGGTGTAGAGCGAAAACAGGAATGCCGCAGACAAGAGCACCAGATCACCGGCGCCAGCGCGCGAGAGCCCGCTAGCGAACTTGTCGGATAGAAAAATCACGATGCCGAAAAACGCCGCGAGCGTACCCAGCACTTGCGGGCGATGCAATTTTTCCGCGCCGAGCGCGGCGAGGATCAGCAAGGTAAAGAGGGGGCCGCTGGTGAGCACCAGTGCGCTGGAGAACGCAGTTGAGAGGTTCAGGCCCCAATGGACGACGCCGACGTGCACGGTGTGGCCGATTAGCCCGCAAGCTGCGAAGCGCGGCCAGTCGGGGCGTGCCGGGACGGCCTCATGCCAGCGCCCGCGATAGACGCAGGCCAGCAGCGCGAATCCCAGCACCGGCATCCAGGCGAAGCGCAAAAACAGAAACTCCATCACGCCGGTGTGTGCGAGGATGGTTTTGGTCACTGCGAAGTTGCTGCCCCATACGATCATCATTGCAATCGCTGCAAACAATGACCACTTGGTTGCGGCGGGCGAATGGCTGACGGCAGGGGTTGCAGCACGCGCGGGCGGCGCGGGGACGACGTGATTCACTTGGCGGTCAACATTCTCTCGACATACCGTGCAATCAGGTCGACTTCGAGATTGACGCGCTGTCCTGTTGCGAGATGACGCAGGGTGGTCATCGCGATCGTGTGCGGAATCAGGTTGATGCTGATATCGGCACCAGCAGCGACATCGGCAACCGCGTTCACCGTGAGGCTCACGCCGTTGACCGTGATCGAGCCTTTGTAGGCGAGAAACCTGGACAGTGCACGCGGCGCGCGGATCACCAGTTGGTGTGATTCACCTGCTGGTGCGAAACGCATCACTTCGCCAAGGCCATCTACATGCCCGGCAACGAGGTGGCCACCGAGGCGATCGTTTGCGCGCAGGGCTTTTTCCAGATTGACTTCGCCGGGCTCGCCCAAGCCCGCAGTAAGCCGCAGGCTCTCGCGCGACACTTCGACTTCAAAGCTGGCGTCACCTTTTGCGATCACCGTCATGCACGCGCCCTGGATCGCAATCGAATCGCCGATGCCAACATCGTCCAGCCCGAGCGCGCCAGCGTGGACAAGCAGACGCACTCCAGCATCCGCACCGCCAAGCGATGTAACGGTTTCGATACGTCCGACGGAGGCGACAATGCCGGTGAACATGGGGATGGATTCCTTTTTCGCGTTTTACCTGGTGCCGTGCAACGCCGCCAAAACGACGCCAGGATTCCCTGCGGGCCGCCAAGCACGTATGCGCACAGTCCTCGACGCAATTATTAACGCAGTTGTCAACGCAGTGGTCAATCCAGGCGCGCAATCAGCCGCAGGTCTGCACCTAACTGATTGACACGATGGATCCGCAGTTTGCGGCGTTCTTCAAGATCGGTCAACTCGGGCAGGTTGAACATGCCTTGACCGCTGTGGCCGATGATGCTCGCGGCGAAATAGATGAGCAACTCGTCGACACAATTCTCGCGCAGCAGGGAGCCGTTGAGCTTGAAGCCGGATTCGACGTGGACCTCGTTCAGGTTGCGCTGCGCAAGCGTCTTCATCAATGCCGGAAGATCCACTTTCCCGGCGGCATTGGGCAGTGAAAGTACTTCAAAACCCCTGTCGCGCAGCGCTGCCCGCTTCTCCGCAGCCTCCGATACGCTTGGCACCTGCGCATCGTCCAGGCCGCATGCATGCACGATCAGCAGCCGGCCTTCCTTCAGAATCCTCGCGTCAAGCGCGATTTGCAAATTGCTGTCGACGATCACTTTCAACGGTTGGCGCGGGGTGGGGACGTCGCGCACCGTCAATTGCGGGTTGTCTTCCATCACCGTACCGATGCCGGTCAAAATCGCGCAGGCGCGCGCGCGATAGGCGTGGCCGTCCTTGCGCGCTTCCGCACCGGTGATCCACTGGCTCCTGCCGTTGGTCAATGCAGTCTTGCCGTCGAGACTGGCTGCCACTTTCAGGCGCACCCAGGGCAGACTGCGCGTCATGCGCGAAATGAAGCCAATGTTGAGTTCGCGCGCCTCGGCCTCAAGCAATCCGACGCGTACGTCGATGCCGTTACCGCGCAAGGCTGCAAAGCCCTGTCCGGCGACTTTGGGATTGGGGTCTTCCATTGCCGCGACCACGCGGGCGATGCCTTCGTTCACCAGCAGGTCAGCGCACGGCGGCGTGCGGCCGTGATGGCTGCATGGTTCGAGCGTCACATAGATGGCCGCACCCTTGGCGGCCGCGTCTCCATTTTTCTGCTTCGCATCGCGAATGGCATTGACTTCGGCATGTGGCTCACCGGCCACCTGATGCCAGCCTTCGCCGATGATCCGATTGTCCTTCACCACAACAGCACCCACGCGTGGATTCGGCGTCGTCGTGTAGAGGGCGCGCTCTGCCAACTCCAGGGCGCGCCGCATGTAGGTTTGGTCAAGCGGCGTAAACATGGTCGGGGGCGGCGCTGGTCAAAATTGGCAATCGGCGCGCAGCGTGTGAACCGCCAAACGAGGCGTTTACTTGCGGCTCCTGCGCTGCGGGCTCAGTTCGGCGACCACGTCTTCAAATTCTTCCGGGTCGGCGAAGTTGCGGTAGACGGAGGCGAAGCGAATGTAGGCAATCTTGTCGAGCTTTTTCAGTTCGCGCATCACCAATTCACCGAGGCGATGGGTCGAGACTTCCCGTTCTGCCGTACTGATCAATTTTTCTTCCACGCGCACGATGGCGTCATCGACCTTGTCTGACGAGACATCGCGCTTGCGCAGTGCGAGTTTGAAACTGGAGCGCAGTTTTTCGCGGTCGTAATCGACGCGCGCGCCGTTCTTCTTGACCAGCACCGGCATGCGCAACTCAACCCGCTCATAGGTAGTGAAGCGCTTGTCGCACGCGAGGCAGCGGCGCCGGCGGCGGATCACCGCGCCTTCGTCTGCTTCGCGGCTGTCCACCACAGCCGTGTCAGAGTCGGGACAGAACGGGCATTTCATCATTTATTCGGTCAAAAGTAAAAATCTACTTTTGACCGGCTCTGATGTGATTGAAATCGCTGGCGGAGCCAGACGATTTAAATGCAAAAAGGCTACTGAGCATGTCAAACTCCGTAGACCGGGAACTGCTTGCACAACAGCGCGACCTTGCCGCGCACGCGCGCAAGATTGCCCTCATCTTCGGGAGCATCGAGCACATCGACCACCAGGTTGGCGACCTGCACCGCTTCGGCTTCCCGGAAGCCGCGCGTGGTCATCGCCGGCGACCCCAGACGAATGCCGGAAGTGACCATCGGCTTCTCGGGGTCGTTGGGAATTGCGTTTTTGTTGACCGTGATGTGCGCCTTGTCGAGCGCGATCTCTGCGAGCTTGCCGGTCACTTTCTTGGCACGCAGATCAACCAGCATCAGGTGCGACTCGGTGCGGCCGGAGACGATGCGCATGCCGCGCGCCATCAGCGCAGCCGCCATCGCGTCGGCGTTCTTGCGCACCTGCTGTTGATAGGTCTTGAATTCGGGCTTGAGCGCTTCGCCAAACGCGACTGCCTTGGCAGCAATCGTGTGCATCATCGGCCCGCCCTGCAGGCCGGGGAAGATGGCTGAGTTGATTGCCTTCTCGTGCGCGGCTTTCATCAGGATCACGCCACCACGCGGGCCGCGCAGTGTCTTGTGCGTGGTCGACGTGACGATGTCGGCATGCGGCACCGGGTTCGGGTATTCACCGGCGGCGATCAGCCCCGCGTAGTGCGCCATGTCGACCATGAAGATTGCGCCGACCTCTTTGGCCACACGCGCGAAGCGCTCAAAATCGATCCGCAGCGCATACGCTGACGCACCGGCGATGATCAGTTTGGGCCTGGACTCGTGTGCGCGGCGCTCCATCGCGTCGTAGTCAATCGCTTCATTGGCATCGAGACCGTAGGAGACCACCTTGAACCACTTGCCGCTCATGTTGAGCGCCATGCCATGGGTGAGATGGCCGCCTTCGGCAAGGCTCATGCCCATGATGGTGTCACCTGGCGTAAGGAACGCGAGGAACACTGCCTCATTGGCCTGTGCGCCGGCGTGCGCTTGCACGTTGGCGGCCTCGGCACCAAACAACTTTTTGACGCGCTCAAGCGCCAGTTGCTCGGCGATGTCAACAAACTCGCAGCCGCCGTAATAGCGCTTGCCGGGGTAGCCTTCGGCGTACTTGTTGGTCAGCTGCGAGCCCTGCGCGGCAAGCACGGCGGGCGAGGTGTAATTCTCCGAGGCAATCAGCTCGATGTGCTCTTCCTGGCGCCGTGTTTCGGCCACGACGGCAGCGTTGAGTTCAGGGTCGGCCTGAGCAAGGGTGGTTGAATAGCTAAACATGGTGGGGGTTGGCAAATTGAGCGAGGGGGCCGGCAAAAAACAGCCGGCGAGGCGCTTGCAAATTACTTCCAGGCAGCTGCCAAAGCAGCTACCATGCAGCTTGCGCCGCACGTTGCAGGATTACCACATATTGTAGCAGTCAAGCGCGTCAGCAGGCATAAAAAGCGCGGCTCGACACCATAGGTGGTGGTGGCCGGGTTATGATTTGCGTCGGGTAAAATCGCATCCAGGTCAAAAAGCAGCGGCGGTACTGGACGGCCCCGCAACCAGCCGACTCCTAGAATAGCCCGGGATTCCTTAATGCACGTACGTTCGACCTTGCTCGCAGGCGCACTCGCAGCCATGTTCCTGGGGTCGGTGACAGTTGTCCGGGCGCAGGTGCAGGCCACCCCGCCAGCCAATCCTGCGGCTCCCGGTGCGGCGGCGCCGGTCGCGCCGATCCCTGCCGCACCCGCCGCCCCGCAAGAGGAATCCTTCGCCATCAAGCTCTTCGCCGTCACGGGCAACACGCTCCTGCCTGCGGACGAAGTCACGCGCACGGTTGCGCCATTCACCGGCGAAAAGCGCGTCTACGGTGATGTACAAAAAGCCCTGGAAGCGCTCGAGGGCGCCTACCGCTCACGCGGCTTTTCGGCCGTGCAGGTGTTTGTACCGGAGCAGACGCTGGACAGCGGCACGGTGAAGCTCACCGTCATTGAGGCCAAGGTCGCCAACGTCAAGCTCGAAGGCCACGCTTTTTTCAGTGACGCCAACATCCTCGCTGCCCTTCCATCGCTGGCCAGGGGCAAGACGCCGAACGCACGCGACATCGCTGCCAATGTGCGCGTCGCCAACGAAAATCCGGCGCGTCAGGTTGATGTGGTGCTGGGCGTGGGCGAACAGGAAGACGAAGTCAATGCCACGGTCACGGTGTCCGACTCCAACCCGAAAAAATTCATTTCCAGCCTCGACAACACCGGCAACAATTCGACCGGCGTGCACCGTTTCTCGATCGGTTTCCAGCACGCCAACTTGTTTGATGCCGACCACGTGATGACGGCGCAGTACACCACTTCGGTTGAGAAGCCGAGCCAGGTGTCGATCTACAGCGTCAGTTATCGCGTACCGCTGTACCGCTTCGACGGTTCGATCGCTGCGTTTTATGCCAAGTCGTCGGTCAGATCGGGTACCACCGCCACCGTGGCCGGCCCGCTGACCTTTACGGGTTCCGGCAACCTCGTCGGCGTGGGCTTCAACCAGTATCT
>JANLTL010000152.1:0-8387 GCA_031362905.1 Burkholderiales bacterium
GCCTGACGCAGATTCTCGGCGACGGCACCGGAAATGCGGCGGACCTGGCGCGGCGCATCCGTGTTCAAACGGTGGGCGCGCGCCGCCTGCAATTGCCGCATTTCCAGGCGGTGGGGTCGGCGCTGCTGCGGCGCCTGCGCCTGGTGATCGACTACCACGGCCGCGGCCGCGATGAAACCTTGCAGCGCGAAGTCTCGCCGCAGCGGCTGATCCACTATCGCGACAACTGGTATCTCGACGCCTGGTGCCACCTGCGGCGCGGCCTGCGCAGTTTCAGCGTCGACGCAATGCGCACCGTGCGCGTGCTCGACAAGGCTGCGATTGAAGTGCCGGATGCCGAGCTGGACGAAGTGCTCGGCGCCGGCTACGGCATCTTCGCCGGCAAAAAGGTGGAATGGGCCAGTCTGCGCTTCAGTGCCGAGCGCGCGCGCTGGGTAGCGGCCGAGACCTGGCACCCGCAGCAGCGCGGCAGCTTTGATGGTGAAGGCCGCTGGCTGCTCGAATTGCCCTACGCCGACCCGCGCGAACTGGCGATGGATGTGATGCGGCATATGCCCGATGTGGAGGTGCTGGGGCCGCCTGCGTTGCGGGTGATGGTGGAGGAGCGGTTGCGCAAGGGCTTGGAAAAAATGTGAACGAAAAAATATGAATCAGGGTCACGCCATGAGCCTGGAGGCGTGGACAATGGTGGTGAGAAGATGGGCGTGGCGGGTGTGATGGTGGCGTATTTGGCAATGCTGGGAGGATCGCGTGGCTGAGTTGGCATTTGGCAAATCGTTCACGGCGCGCCGACCGGCTTTACACCGCTGTCGTGGCAGCATTCACAACTCATGGCGCAGCAATCGCCCACAAGACGGAAGTGATCGATGAGTTACGACGCATTCTTCGAACAAGCAACGCGCACGAAGGCGCAACCAGAAGGGCTGAAACCGTTTCCATACCAGCGCTTCCTTGCGCAAGAACCTTGGCCCGATTTTCTGGACGTTCCGACCGGCATGGGCAAGACTGCGGCAGTCACACTCGCCTGGCTGTGGAAGCGCGGCTGGCGTAAGGGCGGGCGCGCGGTAAGGCCGGACGGCGCAACTCCCCGGCGGCTCATAGTCTGCCTGCCGATGCGGGTGCTGGTCGAACAGACCCAGCGAAACGCTCGGCAGTGGCTCGAAGCGCTCGAGATTGCGGGACCACCAGCCGCCGAGCGGGTCTCGGTCCATGTTCTGATGGGGGGCTCCGAAGACATCAAGAAAGCGACATGGGCCGACTACCCGGAAGCAGATTCCATATTGATCGGCACCCAGGACATGCTGTTCTCAAGGGCGCTGATGCGCGGCTACGGCATGAGCCGGTATCAATGGCCGGTTCATTTCGCGTTGCTGCATAACGATGCCATGTGGGTATTCGACGAAGTGCAGTTGATGGGGCCGGGTTTGAAGACCAGCGCTCAACTGGAAGCGTTTCGCCGTGTCATCGGTTCGTCTTCGAGCAGCCGCAGCCTGTGGGTCTCGGCCACGCTCAAGCGGGACTGGTTGAGAACGGTGGATTTCGATCCCACCTCGACGATTCCGCTGGCATTGAGCGAAGAGGAAAAGAAGGAACCCGCAGTTCGGGAGAGACGTGAAGCAGTCAAAAATCTGGAACGATGCAACGTCGCGCTCATCTCGAAGAAGACTTCCAAGACGGAAAACATGGAAGAAAGCGAAACGGCCGACAAGCTCACGACCGATGACATCAAGGCCTACCTCAAGGCACTGGCTGATCAGGTTATTGGCGCGCATCGGCCGGGCACCACCACCTTGACGATCCTCAACACGGTCGAGCGGGCGCAGGGCCTGTTTGCCGAGTTGGAAGGTCGCTTTGCAGCACCACTGCCGAAAGGCCGCAAGAACGCGAACGTGCCGGCCCCGCCAGCTTCAAGCGGGCCGCAGCGGCTGCTGATTCACTCCCGTTTCCGCGCCGAAGACCGCCATACGAACGAGGAGCACCTGCAATCTGATCCACCGGTCGAAGGCCGCATCGTCGTTGCCACACAGGCCATCGAAGCCGGTGTCGATCTGTCCGCGTGTGTGCTGTTTACGGAACTGGCTCCCTGGGCTTCGCTCGTACAGCGCTTCGGAAGGTGCAATCGTTACGGCGAATTCAATGCCACAAAAGAAGCGCGGGTTGTCTGGCTGGACGTAGCGGATGCCAAGCCCTACAGCGCCGAAGAACTCAGAGACGCGCGGCAAGTCATGATGAGTCTCCGCAGTGCGGCCCCTGCCGACCTTCCGCAGATCACCGCCGACGCACCCCTGCATCCAGTTTTGCGACGCAAGGATTTTCTCGACCTCTTCAATACCGACCCCGATCTTTCCGGGTTCGATGTGGACATCGCACCTTACATCCGTGACGCTGACGACGCCGATGTGCTGTTGTTCTGGCGAGCGCTGGAAAGCGACCCTCAGGACGAACCGCCAGCATCGCGGGACGAGTTGTGCCGCGCCGGGCTGGGTGCTGCCAAGAAGCTGCTGGATCGTCTCGAATCGGGGAACGTATTCGTGTGGGACACGCTAGCCCGCAAGTGGTCAACGCCCAATCCCAAAAATCTGCGCCTGCGTCCCGGCATGACGCTGATGCTGAAGGCCGATGCCGGCGGCTATACGCCGCAGCTCGGCTTGGCCCCGGAGAGCAGGGCAACGGTTCCCCTAATCGCCGCCAATGACGACGAGTCGCTGGCCGAAGAAGCCTTTGACGACGACCACCGCAGTCTGTTGCAGGTATCGGTGACACTTCCACGCCATCTCGCCGATGTGGAACGAAAGGCGTTTGAGCTTTGCCGCGCGCTGAACATCGAATCACCGCAACCCGTTGTCCGCGCCGCACGCTGGCATGACGTAGGAAAAGCGCATGAAGCCTTCGATTCGATGCTCCGGCACGCGCACGAACAAGGGACAGGCGAGCCGCTGGGCGCAGGGTATTGGGCGAAGTCAGGGCGTGATCCTGCCCGCAAACCCGGGAAGCCGCGTTATCAGGTGATAGTGGATGGCAAGCCAGTGCCACGCGCCTACTTCCGCCACGAACTCGCATCGGCCCTGGCCTGGCTTGCCTTGCATGAAGACGATACTGAAGCCAATCTGATCGCCTACTTGATCGCGGCGCATCACGGCAAGGTGCGCATGTCCTTGCGCGCGCTATCGCAGGAGCGCGAAGCGCCGGACGGGCGGCTGTTTGCGCGAGGCGTATGGGATGGCGATCGCCTCCCGGCAGTGCAATTTGCGGACGGAGAAACCACTCCCGAAATCGAACTCAGGCTCGGCTTGATGCAGCTCGGTGACGGGCCACAAGGCCCGTCGTGGACTACGCGTACACAGCGGCTGTTAAAAGAGCATGGCCCATTCAGACTGGCTTGGTATGAAGCACTGGTGCGAATCGCCGACTGGCGTGCCTCACGTGCAGAGCAGCTTGAAACCGCCGCCATATACCCTGATAATCCACCCTATGGACTGGAAACAAATTATTCAACGCTGGCAGGCGCTGCCCCCGCAGGAGCAGGCGCTGCGCCGCCGCAACCGCATTCCGCTGAACGTGGTGGAGAGCATGGCCTTCGAGGGCGAACCGGTGAACCTGCAAACGCTGGAGGCGGAACACGCCCGCCGCAACATGCGACCCGATTCGTCGAATCCCGGCTCGGAATTCTCTCCTACACAGAGCTAGCCCCGCATCTGGCGCGCAACGTCCAGGCGCTCGAAGAGCGCATCGAGGACGGTGCATACACGAGCGCCCCGCTCGACGACCGGCTCCTCCTTGAATTTCATCGCCTGATCTGTGGTGACCTGGTGCCGCAACTCACAGGGTGGCGGCGCATTGAGGTTACGGTCGGCCCGCATACGCCGCCCGAGTTTTTCCGCGTACCCATGCTGGCGCGCGAATACGGACGAGACCTTGAGGCGAGGCTCTCGGCACTACGCTGGCCCTTCGACGATACCGTGCTTGAAGCGCTCGCCTTTGCCGAGGGCCGATTACTCTTCATTCATCCGTTTGCCGACTTCAACGGCCGCGCGACAAGAGTCTGGTTGCGCGAAATCATCCGGCGCCTGGGTTTGCCGCCGGTTCAGCTGGCACCGAGCGAAGCGGCTGCGACAAATGCCTATCTCGCTGCCCTGCAGTCGGCCGACCGCAACGATTGGCGACCCTTGAGCGCAATCTGGCGGCAACGCATCGAAGCTGGCGCGCCATGACGAGCGAACACGTTCTTTACGGCTGCACGCCAACACCGCTCGCGTCTTACCTCAAGGCGCTCGCAGTGCTGCGTCTGGTGGCCGAGGCGCACTCGGAGGGAGGTGGTGACGCCGATGCGACTGGTTTTTGGCGTAACGACGTGTTTGTGCTACGCACGAAGTTGACGAAGGAGGAGTTGCGTGCGTTCTTTCTTGATCGGTATCAGCCAACGCCGTTGCTTTCCCCGTGGAATGGCGGGAGCGGTTTTTATTTCCAGGAGGGCAAACTCAATGAGAAAGACCCGGTCACGGGCAAGAAGCTCAAGACTGGCGTTCGCGATCAAGATACTCAAGCCACAAGGACGGTCGCCGCGATAGCGCAGTCCACCTCTCCACGATTCGCCAACTATCGAGATGCAATCACCTGCGCCCGTCGCGTTATAGAAGACTTCAAGATTAACGAAGCCCCAGAGAACACCGCTACGAACAACCAGAAAGACAGATTTATCCAGGCATTCAGAAATCTAGCGTCTGACCGTTGCGTGTCAGCCATGGACAGCGCGGTCGTGATCGCTGGCGAAGGGGCAAGTTTCCCTCCATTGCTTGGCACGGGGGGGAACGACGGCAATCTCGACTTCACGAACAATTTTATGCAACGGCTCTTGGGAGTAATCGACGTATCAAGTGGCGTTGCTCATTCAGACGCGGGCGAAAGCCTCGATTCGACGCTGTTCGGTACTCCATGCGATTTGCTTTCAGAAGGCGCTATCGGCCAGTTTGCCCCTGGATCCGCAGGCGGCCCAAACGCATCATCTGGTTTCGAGGGCGACGCCCGAACTAACCCCTGGGACTTCATCCTCATGCTTGAAGGTGCGGTGCTTTTCGCCGCTTCCGCAGTGCGACGGCTGGAGTTCGGCGACCAGGCCATACTATCCGCTCCGTTCGTCGTGCGTAGCCGGATGGGAACCGAGGGGGCGGCCAGCGCGGGCGACGATGATGATTCGCGCAATGAAATATGGATGCCGCTTTGGACAGTCCGGTGCAGTGCAGATGAAGTCTGCTTTCTGCTGAGCGAAGGCCGCGCAACACTCAACGGTCGCTCCGCCCGCGATGGTCTCGACTTCGCCCGCGCTGTGGCTCAGTTGGGCGTCAACCGTGGAATACATAGCTTCCAGCGTTACGGTTTCCTGAGGCGACAAGGAAAAAACTTCCTGGCGACGCCCTTGTCGCGAATCGCCGTGCGTCCAAATCCCGATGCTGACCTTATCTCCGAACTCGAGCGCCGCAGCTGGCTTGCCAGCGTGCAACGTCATGCGCGTGACAAAAACGCCCCTAATTCCTTTTGCGCCGCAGCCGGTCAACTCGACACCGCCCTGTTTTCGTTGACGCAACAAGCCAGTCGCATCGCATTCCAAAGAGTGCTGCAGCGAGTAGGGGGTATAGAAGCCGCGCTCAACGTCAGTCTCAAATCGCAGGATTCCGTGCGTGGTCCGGCCCCGCGTCTGTCGTTGGCCTGGGCGGTCAAGGCGAATGACCAGTCCGCCGAATTCAGGATTGCAGCCGCGCTTGCGGGTCTGTGCCTGCGGGTTGAGAGGGGGCGTTGGATTCTGCATGCCCGTCGCCACCTTGCGGCAATCAGCGAACCTCGAAACAGAGACGGTGATCGCGAATGGGAGCCTGCCTCCCGTCTCGCAGTTTGGGGAGCCGGGCCGCTCGGTGAAAACGTCGCCGCGCTTCTACATCGGCGACGACTGGACGCGAGGGCGCTCGGTGCGGAGGGCGAAGTCCTGTCCAGCCTGACCGGTGCCACCCGCGAGGATGCGGCAGCGTTTCTCGATGGTGCCACCGACGATGCTCGTATCAACGAACTTCTCGGCGGTCTTGCATGCGTGGACTGGAATGGCGCTGAACCGCCAAGAGCGAATACGCTCATCGCTGAAGAAGCTGTGTTACCGCCGGCCTTCGTGCTGCTGAAGGCTTTCTTCACACCTGAGTCCGTTCTCCGCACTTTGAAGTGGCTGCCGCCGGATCGGAGTTTCCGCCTGCCCGCCGAAATCCCGGCGCGTCTAGCGGCGGGTGACGTACAGGCCGCCGTGCGCATTGCGTGGCAACGACTGCGCGCCCTCGGCGTGAAGTTGCCGGGCCGGAATCCGCCTCAGGTCGCGGGCGTGGACGGCGCTCGCTGGCTCGCAGCCCTGTGCATTCCTCTCACCTTCGCGGAGACCGCACGGCTGCTGGGCAGCCTCGACCTAAACCCGGATTTTGCGCCTGAAGCGAATGAACCCACCGAAACCGTCTCATAACCAGGAGAACCCCCATGCCCAACATACTCGATGAAGAATTGAAGGCTTTGGTCAACGCGCCACGTCTATTGATTGAGGCGGAATTGCAACCATTGCAAGGCACACGCTTTCAACCCACCGGTTTCCCCAATCTGGGTGCCGCTACCTACGACGGACCGAACGGAGAGCGAATGCTGCTGGTGGAGTCGGCTCAAAGCATGGCCAATCGCCTGGAATCGGTGTGTTGGGATGCGTCGGCCGATGACTGGGTCCTGCCGCTGAAAGGGTTGCCACTGATTAAGGTGGTGAAGAAAACAAAAAACAAGGACGGCAAAGAGATAGAAGAGACGCTGACCAATTCAGTATTGGAGGCACACCGCACCAACTCGCCGTACATTCTGGAAGGCAAGGACAAAACGGTGTTTCAGAGCTTGAAGTCTCAGCTCGCAGACATGGAAGAGGGGCCGGTGGATATCAAGAAACTGGCTTGCGTGCTGCTGGGACTTGATACCAATGCACTGTTACACGGCGTGTTTTTCGCTAAGCCCGATCTTGCCGGTGGACGCTTGCGCCTGCCGCGTGCGCTTTCGTCATTCATTGAGGCTGAAGAGGTAAAGGAAGCGCAAAGCGGCGGCGTGAAGAACGATCACGTCAAGCCAGGAAAGGGTAACGAAGGCCAAACGAGCAAGGAAGGTTTCGGAAACGTGCCGTTCGCGCGCTCGGAGTTCACCTCGCCGAGAATCATTGTTTACTTCAACCTCGACCTCGCGCAGATTCGCGCGTTCGGCCTGGGGGATGCCGTTTCACAACTCTTAGTTGCCCTGGCGCTTTTCAAGATACAGGCCTTTTTACACTCCGGTTTGCGCTTGCGCACAGCCTGCGATCTCGAGGTAAAGGAATCGGCTACCGTCATCAAGCGTCCGACGGGCTTCGTCCTGCCGACGCTTGCCAAACTCGAAACCGCACTCCCGAATTTAATCGCTGCCGTCGCCAAGGAGCAGAAATGGCCTGATAACCGCGTCACTCGCGTAAATTGGGGTTGAGCCTATCACCATGCTTGCCATCGCCTTCACCTTCCCCGCCGGGCGCTATCACGCCACACCTTGGGGGCGACACGTCAACGAAGCGGACGTGGCGTGGCCACCAGACCTGTGGCGTATCACACGCGCGCTGATCGCCGTTTGGCATCGCAAGCTCGATTCGGCACGTTTTCCGCGCGAGCGCATGCACGCACTGCTGGCGCGCATTGCTGAGGCCGAGTCGCCATCGTATCGCCTGCCCCAGTCTGCGATTCACGCGCACACGCGGCACTACATGCCTGGCAAAGGCGGCAAACGCACGCTGGTGTTCGATGCGTTTGCCCGGATTGCGGATGACGATCCAATCGTCATCGCCTGGCCGGGGCTTGTCTTGGATGCAGCGCAAACCGCAGTGCTCGATGCCCTGCTTGAGAATCTGGGCTTCCTCGGTCGCGCCGAATCGTGGGTCAATGCGCGCCGCGCACCTGCGCCGGTGGACTTCAACTGCGTGCCCGCTGCCGCATCCGTAGATCTCGAAACGGGAGAAATTACCGGCGAGATCGTGCGCTTGATGGCGCCGAACACGCCCGAGATTTATCGCGCATTCCGTTCCGGAAAGCTCGAAGCCGCTGGAATCAAACTTGATCCCCACGGGAATGCACCTGGCAATCTCAGTCGCGACAAGAAGAAGCTGCTGACCACCCTTCCCGACGATTGGGTGGATGCAATTGGCGTGGAAACCGGCGAACTACAGGCCGCAGGCTGGAGCGCGCCGCCCTGCGCGCGCGCAGTGAGTTATCGCAGACCACTGCACGCACTCAGGACGGTCGCGCCAAAGTACGGCCGTGGGCCGGTGATCGTGAGGCCAAATACGACGATCACCACCGCGCGTTTCG
>JANLTL010000158.1:0-2931 GCA_031362905.1 Burkholderiales bacterium
CCGTGAAGATTGCACGCTACCAAACCGACGCCGCCAGCGGCATGCAGATCCACTATGGCGCATTGCACCCGGACGGCACGCTTGATCGCCTCGCGGGCAGCCCCTTCGATTCGCTCGCCTTGTCTGGCCAGCACGATCAGCTCACCGCCGTGCGCCTGCTGTGCCCGGTTGAGGCACCGCGCATTTTCGGCGTTGGCCTCAACTACGCGGCCCACGCCAAGGAAGCCGGACAGCCGGTGCCGCAGATTCCGATGCTGTTCATGAAACCCGATACGGCTGCCATTGGCCCGGAAGAGGCCATCATCTATCCGCTCGAAGCCGGCCGCGTCGACTACGAGTGCGAGCTCACTGTCGTCATCGGCAAGACCGCACGGCGAGTGTCGGAACAGGATGCCCTCGACTACGTGCTTGGCTACACCTGCGGCAACGACATCAGCCAGCGGCCGATCCAGTTTGCCGAAATGAAAATGGGCACCCTCCTGATCGGCAAGGGATTCGACACGTTTTGTCCCCTGGGCCCGGTGATTGCCACCGGGTTGAACCCGGACAAGCTTGACATCAGCACGCGCCTGAACGGCAAGACGGTGCAACAGAGCCACACCTCGGACCTGATTTTTTCGGTCGCCACGCTGGTGTCCTACATGAGCCAGGCCATCACCCTGCGCGCCGGCGATATGATCCTGACGGGCACCCCGGCCGGCATCGGGCCGATGCTGCCGGGCGACGTGGTCGAAATCGACATCGAGGGTATTGGCGTCCTGCGCAACCCCATGGTGGCCGAAATGCCGCGCTGAACCACAAACAGTGAGAAGCCTGAAACCGTTGGTGAGGGCGGATATCAGGCACGCTCCGTCTAGGTCTAGTCGTCTTCTATTTTCAGTTCGGCAATCTTGCGCGTGATCGTGTTGCGTCCCATTCCAAGCAGGATCGAAGCTTCAATACGCCGTCCACCCGTTTGCTTGAGTGCCGTCTTGATCAGCGCAGTCTCGAACGCGCGCGTAAGATCGTCACCAATGCCGGATTCCCCGGCAGCAAGGCGGCGCGTGGCCTCGCGCTCGAGCCCACCAACCCAGTCCGAACCTGCCTGTGCACCGCTTGGACCCTCATCGCCTGCCGCACCCTTGCCATCGCGCAAGTCGGCCGGCAAATCCGCCACTTCAATGCTCTGTGCAGGTGCCATCACGGTCAGCCAATGGCAGACGTTTTCGAGCTGACGCACATTGCCCGGCCAGTTGAGCGTGGTCAGGTACTTGAGCGCCGCGTCGGAAATGCGCTTGCCTTCAACGCCGAGCTCGCGCGCGCTGCGCCCAAGGAAATGCCGCGTCAACAGGGGAATGTCTTCGCGCCGCTCCGACAGTGAGGGCAGGCGCAAGCGAATCACGTTGAGGCGGTGAAACAAGTCCTCGCGGAACAGGCCTTCGGTCACCCGCTTTTCGAGATTCTGGTGGGTCGCTGTGATCACCCGCACGTTGGTCTTGATCGGCTGGTGTCCGCCGACGCGGTAAAACTGGCCGTCGGAAAGCACACGCAACAAACGCGTCTGCAACTCCGCTGGCATGTCGCCGATTTCGTCGAGGAACAAGGTGCCGCCCTCGGCCTGCTCAAAGCGCCCGCGGCGCATGGTCTGCGCGCCGGTAAAGGCACCGCGCTCGTGGCCGAACAATTCTGATTCCAGCAAGTCTTTGGGAATGGCGGCCGTGTTGATTGCCACAAACGCCTTGGCACCGCGCGGGCTGTGCCGGTGCAGTGCACGCGCGACCAGTTCCTTGCCACTCCCCGACTCGCCATTGATGAGCACGGTGGCATGCGACTGCGCGAGGCGGCCAATGGCGCGAAACACTTCTTGCATGGCCGGTGCGGCGCCGAGAATTTCCGGTGTGGCTTCGGCCGGCTCAACCGCCGAGCTCTCGCGCATCGATTCCTCAATGGCGCGGCGGATCAATTCGGTGGCGTTGTCGACATCAAATGGTTTGGGCAGATACTCGAATGCACCGCCCTGAAAGGCTGCCACCGCACTCTCCAGATCGGAGTAGGCGGTCATGATGATGACCGGCAGGCCAGGATGCTTTTCCTTGATGGCCGACAGCAACTCGAGGCCGGAGGCACCTGGCATGCGGATGTCCGACACCAGCACTTGCGGCGCTTCCGTTTTGAGCGCAGTGAGGGCCTCTTGCGCGGAGGCAAACATGCGGCAGGCGATGTTCTCGCGCGCAAGCGCCTTCTCCAGCACCCAGCGAATGGATTTGTCGTCGTCAACTACCCAAATTGGTTTCATTGCTTCTTTCATCAGCCTGCCGCATTCGATTCAGCGCTTGACCGCAAACCACGCAATGACGGATCACAGCGCACCAGCCGATCGATTCTGCCTATCATCCCAGAGGCAACAATATCTTGAACACTGTGTGTCCGGGCCGGCTGTCACATTCGATCGCGCCGCGATGCTGCTGCACGAAGGACTGCGCCAGGGTCAACCCCAAGCCACTGCCGCCTTCACGCCCCGAAACGAGGGGATAAAAGATGCGGTCGCGAATCTCGGCGGCAATACCCGGCCCGTTGTCCTCTACATGCAAGTCCAGTGCCAGCCGGAAGCGTTCTTTGTGCAAGGTCACCTGGCGCGCGGCGCGGGTCTTGAGACGGATCTCCGGCTGCGGCGTATCAGCGCTGCGCAGAGCCTGCGCTGCGTTGCGTGCAACATTGAGCACGACCTGGATCAATTGTTCGACATCGCCGCGCAATTCGGGCAGCGAGGTGTCGTAATCGCGGATCAGGCGGATCTGGCCGGGAAACTCGGCGGCAAGCAGGCTGCGCACACGCTCCAGCACCTCATGGATATTGACCGCGGCGATGCGCGGCGGCCGGTGCGGTGTCAGCATGCGGTCGAGCAACGCCTGCAAGCGGTCAGATTCCTTGACGATCACCTGGGTGTACTCG
>JANLTL010000169.1:0-2241 GCA_031362905.1 Burkholderiales bacterium
GGGCAAGCACGCGCGCGCGGGTCCGCAGGGGCCGGTCAATTGGCAGCTCGATGAAAGGGAAGGGCTTCTCCTTAAACCACCCCTTAAACGTGGGTTAAGCGGAACCCGTTAGAATCCGGGCCTTCCGGCTTTTGTACCTGCCGGCCGGGATAGAGCAGCGAACGAGCGTCAAGTGGCTCGGATCAGAAGCCGCCAACCATCAGAATTTGATTGGAGACAAGGTGTAATGGAATACCTCCTCAAGTTTTCCAAGGCAGTCGATTGGATTAATGCCAAGCTCGGCATTCTCGCCAACGCCGGCGTGCTGATAGCCTGTGTGGTCAGCGCCGCCAACGCGATGATCCGTTACGCGTTCGACATCAGCTCCAACGCATGGCTTGAACTGCAGTGGTATTTGTTTGCGGTCGTGGTGATGTTCGGTGCCTCCTACACGTTGCAAAAAAACGAGCATGTGCGCGTCGATGTGTTCTTCATGCAACTCTCGCCCAAGATGCAGGCCTGGGTCGACATCATCGGCGGCGTCTTGTTTCTGCTGCCCGCCTGCGCGGTCATCGGCTACTACTCCTGGCCGTTTTTTCTGGAGTCGTGGGTGCGCAACGAGATTTCATCGAATGCCGGCGGCCTGTTGCGCTGGCCGGTGAAATTCATGATCCCGCTCGGATTTTTCCTGTTGTTCATGCAGGGGCTGTCTGAAATCATCAAGCGCATTGCCGTTCTCGAAGGCCTCAAGGTTGAACTGGCCGCATACGAAAGGCCAGACCAATGATCCCGGCAATTCCCTTGGCGTACATGCCGCCCCTGATGTTTGCGGGGCTGGTGTTGTTCATGCTGTTTGGCTACCCCGTGGCGTTTTCATTGGCGGCGGTGGGCCTGTTTTTTGGCTTCTTTGCGATCGAATGGGGCTACTTCGCCCCGGCCTTTTTGCAGGCCATTCCCGGGCGCATCTTCGGCAGCATCCTGTCCAACGACCTGTTGCTGGCGATTCCGTTCTTTACCTTCATGGGAACGATTCTGGAGCGCTGTGGCCTGGCTGAAGACATGCTCGAATCGATGGGCCAGCTGTTTGGTACGGTGCGCGGCGGCCTCGGCTACTCGGTGATCCTGGTGGGTTTTATTCTCGGCGCCGTGACGGGCACGGTGGCTGCGCAAGTGATCGCAATGACACTGATTTCGCTGCCGATCATGATGCGCTACAAGTACGACATGCGCTATGCCACCGGCGTGCTGGCGGCGTCGGGCACCATCACCCAACTGGTGCCGCCGTCTCTGGTTCTGGTGGTGTTGGCCGACCAGCTCGACAAATCGGTGGGTGACATGTATCTGGGCGCGTGGGGCCCGTCGCTGATGCAGATCGCGTTCTTTGCGGCCTACACCTTCCTGCTCTCCATCGTCAAGCCTCACTATTTGCCGGCGATTCCCAAAGCCGACCTCACTCTGGTGGGCTGGCCGCTCTGGAAAAAGTGCCTGGCCGGCATCGTTCCCTCGGCGGTGCTGATCTTCCTGGTGCTAGGCACCATGATGTTCGGCATCGCGACGCCGACCGAAGCGGGGGCGATGGGCGCCATCGGCGCAATTGTGCTCGCGGTGGTGCGTCACAAGGATATTGGCGCGTTCGGGATGCGCTTTTTTCAGGTGGGCGTGGTGGCGGTGTTCGGCGGCGTGATGGCTTTCTATTGGCAACCCAAGTCGCTGCTGTTTCAGGGCATGTTCACCATCGTTTACCTGAGCGTTGCCTGGATGTGCTACCGCGCAGTGATGATTGTCGATCTGCGCAACCTGCTGCGGCAGGCCTATCAGCAAACGGCGCGCATCACCGCTATGGTGTCGTTCATCCTGATCGGCTCGACCTGTTTCTCGATCGTGTTCCAGGGCGTCGACGGCAATATATGGGTCGAGCATCTGCTGTCCGGGCTGCCGGGCGGGGCGTGGGGCTTCCTGCTGGTGGTGAACCTGTTTGTGTTCTTCCTCGCATTCTTCCTCGACTTCTTCGAGATCGCGTTCATCATCGTGCCGATGCTGGCACCGGTCGCACAGAAGATGCTCGCGCCGATTGTGGGCGAGCATGCAGCATTGATCTGGTTCGGCGTGATCCTGTGCGTCAACATGCAGACCTCGTTCATGCATCCGCCGTTCGGCTTCGCGCTGTTTTACATGCGCGGCGTGGCGCCCAAGGAGGTCAAGACCACTGATATGTACTGGGGGGCGATTCCCTTCGTGATCATGCAACTGATCATGGTGGCG
>JANLTL010000182.1:0-1569 GCA_031362905.1 Burkholderiales bacterium
GCGCTGGTGGCGCAGTTGCTGGAAAAAGGCTTGGCGTAGAAGTAGCTACCGCCTCACTGCGCGGCGGATTCGGCGCAAGCGCGCGGGGGATCACGTCCTGGAACGGAGTTTGTGCTTGCGCAGGAACAGTGGCGCGCACGCAGTGCAGGGCAACGGCCACGCAGCCGAGCGCGCGTTACGCGACGCATCGTCAGGGACGACATGGGTATCTCCTGTATCTCTTAACGTGAAGCGAGTTTGGGCGGGTGCGCCGGTTGGGCATCGAGGCAGGCGAAAAAGAGTGCCAGCGTTTCGGCCTCGCCCTCGGTCACGCGCACGCTGCCCTGCGCAGCCAATTCCGTGAGAGGCGACCCGCGCCCGAGGGCGATGAAGGCCTGGCGCGTCAGCGACAATGTGGCTGAAACGCGCTCCTGGAGCGGGTTTGGGACGTTCGCTGCGCCGCCGTCCCCCGCGGCGGAAATCGCATGCACTTGCAACACGCCCCGGCGCAATTCGAGGATGAAGGATTTGTCGTCCGGCGTAAAGGTGAGCGCGATCACATGATGCGCGTCGAAGCAGCGCTCGGCGGCGACGCGCACCGCGAGAAACTGCAGCAGGTTTTCCAGCGGCAGGCCCGCGAGAATGTCTTCGGATGAAAAGCCGGCGCCGCCGCGATAGGGCAAGCCGTCGTACTTGCCTTCAAGCTCGTGCGCCGCAGTGAGCATCCAGTTGCGCCAGTTGATGTTGTCACTCGCAAAGCCCATCGCGCGCAGGGCATCAGCCTTGAGTTGTTTTGCCGCCGCGTCGTTGTCATCGATGCGCACCAGATAGCTGGCAAGCTCTGCAGCCCAGCGCACATCACCCGCGTCGAGCGCGCTGCGCGCTTCGGCAAGCACGCGCGCCGCACCGCCCATCAGCGCCACCAGGCGGCGCGCGCGCTCGGCGCGCGGCACCGGGTCGAGCGTGGCCGGATCGCCATCGAACCAGCCCAATTGCCCCGAGAACACCTGGCGCACCGAGTGTTTGACGGTACCGTAATACTCGCCGAGCCACGCATGCGCGGCCAGATGCGCGGGAAGCGCCGGCAGGGTTTCGGCCAGTTCGTCCGGCGTGTAGCCCTTGTTGATGAAGCGCACCGCCTGATCGTGGGTGAAGGCAATCGCATCTCGATACGCGGTGAGCAACTCGACGATGTTGGCATTGCCCGCGACGGGCCGGCCATGTGCAGGCACCATGAAGGCTGCGGCGTGGCGCTGGTTTAACTCACGCATCATGTCAATCGTGCGCACCCACTGCACCGGGTCACGATAGCGCGTGCCGCGAATCGTGTGCACGTTGGCAAAGCACTCGCCCTGGATCACTTCGGCTGAGAGCATCACCTTGAGGTCGGGCAGCCAGGCGATGATTTCGTCATCCGCTTCAGACGGCGCATAGATGAACTCGAAGCGCACACCGGCCAGCGTCACCTCCCAGCCCGCTTTGAACGTATGCGTCGGCGCCAGAAAGGTCGATTTGCCGCGCGCCAGGATCGGCCCGATGCCGGCGTTGACAGTGCCCTCGGCCCCCACCGGCAAGAGTGCGCCAAAACTG
>JANLTL010000196.1:0-4432 GCA_031362905.1 Burkholderiales bacterium
CTTGAGAATTTTCAGATCTTCGCTGCCGTCCTTTTTCTTGGCGGTGTGCTCCATCAGCACCAGCACGCGGCTGACGCCGGCGACCAGATCCATCGCACCGCCCATGCCCTTGACCATCTTGCCCGGAATCATCCAGTTGGCAAGATCGCCCTTTTCGCTCACCTGCATGGCGCCGAGGATGGCGATGTTGATGTGGCCGCCGCGGATCATCGCAAACGAATCGGCCGATGAAAAAATCGACGAGCCGGGCAAGGTGGTGATGGTTTGCTTGCCGGCGTTGATGAGGTCGGCGTCAATTGTTGCCTCGGTCGGGAACGGGCCGATGCCGAGCAGGCCGTTTTCGGACTGCAACCAGACTTCCATGCCGGCCGGCACGTGGTTGGCCACCAGGGTCGGCAAGCCGATGCCAAGGTTGACATAAAAGCCGTCTTGCAGTTCTTTTGCCGCTTGAGCGGCCATTTCATCGCGCGTCCATGCCATGTCGGTTCTCCTTATTTCGCCACGGTCATGGTGCGCTGTTCAATGCGCTTTTCCGGCGCCGCATTGCACACAATGCGCTGCACGAAGATGCCGGGGGTGTGAATGTGGTCAGGGTCGAGCGTGCCGTTTTCGACAATCTCTTCAACTTCGGCGATGGTGACCTTGCCGGCCATCGCACACATGGGATTGAAATTGCGCGCGGTATAGCGGTAGATCAGGTTGCCCGATTTATCGGCTTTCCACGCCTTGACGAGGCCGACATCAGCGCGCAATGAGCGCTCCATTACGTACTGCTGCCCGTCGAACTCGCGCACTTCCTTGCCTTCTGCAACGATGGTGCCGACGCCGGTCTTGGTGAAGAAGGCCGGGATGCCCGAGCCACCGGCGCGCAGCTTTTCGGCCAGCGTGCCCTGCGGGGTGAATTCGAGTTCGAGTTCACCAGCCAGATACTGGCGCTCGAACTCCTTGTTCTCGCCCACGTAGGACGCGATCATCTTTTTGACCTGCCGCGTCTGCAGCAGAATGCCAAGGCCGAAGCCATCGACGCCGGCGTTGTTCGAAATCGCCGTCAGATTTTTTTTGCCGCTGTCGCGCACACCGGCGATCAGGGCTTCGGGAATGCCGCACAGACCAAAGCCGCCAACCGCCAGCGTATGGCCATCGGCAATCACGCCGGACAGGGCGGCAGCGGCGTTGGGATAAATCTTGTTCATGAACGGTGCTCCCTATCTAGATCTCACGAATCACTATGCCACTGCCAGATCGGGCAGGCCGCGAAAATAGGCCAGCGCGTCGGGGTTGGCGAGAGACTCCAGGTTGCGCACGGCGCGGCCATGAATCACGTCACGCACGGTCAGCTCAACCGACTTGCCATTGCGTGTGCGCGGCAAATCCGGCACTTGAATCACTTTGGCGGGTACATGATGCGGTGTGGTATTGACGCGAATCTGGTTGCGGATGCGCGAGATCAGGTCGGCGTCCAGCACCAACCCTTCGCGCAGGCGCACAAAGAGAATCACGCGCACGTCATTGAGCTTGGATGGCGGCCAGCTCTGGCCCACGGCCAACGCTTCGACCACTTCATCCATCTGCTCAACCTGGCGATAAATCTCGGCAGTGCCGACACGGACACCTCCGGGATTGAGCGCCGCATCCGAGCGGCCATGAATGACCATGCCGCCGCTCGCGGTGCCCTCGACAAAGTCGCCATGACGCCAGACGCCAGGGTAGACATCGAAATACGCCGCGTGAAACTTGCGGCCATCGTCATCATTCCAAAAACCGACCGGCAGCGAGGGGAAGGGTTGCAGGCAGACCATTTCGCCTTTTTTGCCGGCGGGCAGTGCGCGCCCCTTTTCATCAAAAATACGCACATCGACGCCGAGCGCATTGCCTTGTATTTCGCCGCGCCGCACCGGCAATATCGGGTTGCCCAATACGAAGCAGCCGCAAATGTCCGTGCCGCCCGAGACGGACGCAAGAATGACTTCGCTTTTGACCGACTGATACACATAGTCAAACGACTCTGGTGCCAGCGGGGAGCCAGTCGAGAGAATCATGCGCATGCGGCCCAGTTCGTGCGATTCGCGCGGCTTGATGCCGAGCTTCGCAATCGACTCGATGTACTTGGCCGAGGTGCCGAAATGCGTGATCTTCTCGGCTTGGGCGATATCCCACAGCATGGCGCCACGGCGCATGAAAGGGGAGCCGTCGTACAGAATCAGGGTGGCGCCCGATGCCAAGCCTGAAACCAGCCAGTTCCACATCATCCAGCCACAGGTGGTCGAATAGAACAGGCGGTCGCCTGGGCGCAAATCGCAGTGCAACTGGTGTTCGGCGAGATGCTTCAACAAAATGCCACCCGCACCGTGCACGATGCATTTGGGCACGCCGGTGGTCCCCGATGAATAGAGAATGTAAAGCGGATGGTCAAACGGCAACTGGCTGTACTCGACCGGCGTTGCCTTGTAGGGCGCGGTGAATTCAGGCCAGGTGAGCGCACGGGGCACGCCATCGACGTTGGGTGAAGCCGAGATATACGGAACCACCACGGCTTCGCGCACCGAGGGCAGGCGCGACACGATCTCGGACACCTTGTCGATCAAATCGACTGGCTTGCCGTTGAAGAAAAATCCGTCCGGCGCAAACAGGACTTTCGGCTCAACTTGACCGAAGCGGTCAAGCACGCCCTGCACACCGAAGTCGGGCGAGCAGGAGGTCCATACCGCGCCGAGGCTCGCGGTGGCCAGCATGGCGATCACGGTCTCGGGCATATTGGGCATGTAGGCGGCCACGCGGTCGCCCTGGCGCACGCCGGCGGCCTTGAGGCCTTGGGCACAGCGCGAAACCTGATTGTTGAGCTCGGCCCAGGTCACCTTGCGCTTGACCTTGTCCTCGCCCCAGAAAATCATGGCTTCCGAGCTGTCGTGCTTCTTGAGCAGGTTTTGGGCAAAGTTGAGGCGCATGCCGGGGAACCAGCGCGCACCAGGCATCTGCTCGCGATCGACCAGCACGCCCGCTTTGAAGCCCACCGGATCACGATTCTTTTTGTGGAATTCGGCGGGGGTTCCAATCACACCCAATTGCTCCCATACCGACATCCAGAACTGGTCGGGCTGGGCAATTGACCAGCGGTAGAAATCGGGATAGGTGTTGATCTTGAGCTTCCACCTCTTGATCGCCGCCCTTGCAAAATGGGTCAGATTGGCACGCTCAAGCGCGGCCTGGCCCGGTTCCCAGAGGATTGGATTGGTGATTTCGGTCATGATTCGGTTTGGCTCGGTCATTCTCATCTGTTGCACCGCGGGGTTTGATTGGGACAGCGCCTGATTCACGCTAATTGAGACGCTGCCTCAGGACATCCGGAAAGGCGACCGGCTTGCCCGTTACATTGCTGATCCAGACAAACAGTGCATCGCCGGTCGCATACACTGTTTCGGCGTCGTCGCTGCGGCGGATTTCATAAAACGTCGGCAGGCTCGAGCGCCCGATTTTTCCCGCAAACATGCGGATTTCCACTGAACCCGGGTATTTCAACGGCCGCTTGAATTGGCACGACGCATTGGCGATCACGGGTCCTTCTTCCTGATCCGCGCCACCTGACCTACCCCAGGTGTCGATCCAGCTGATTCGGGTTTGCTCCATGTAACGGAAATAAACCGTGTTGTTCACATGCAGCATGGCATCCATGTCGCCCCAGCGGATTGGCATGGTTTCGGTATGCACCAATTTGGTGTCGTCCGGCCGGATATCCTTCCGGGTTGCAGAGTTCATCTTCAATTCCGGGATTGGCCGCCTGCCCCGCACGACCCTCGCACTGCGTCCGGCGTTTCCCGCCTTTGAAATGCCCGATTTTGCGGGAATTCTGCAGGATTCGACCGTGCGCTTCAGGCGCGCTTGTTGCTATGCGGCAAAACCTGAAATTATATGCATTTCTGCCTAAAAAACAATCATTTAATCTGCATTCGCCCTCTTGACAATGGGCGAAAACAGGTGGTGCGCCAGCAGCCAGTGGCGTGGCGAAGACAGGTTCGGTGGGCCGCGCGCGACCGCGCGTGCGACGCCGATTGCGGTACGCCGACCGAAGATTCAGGGATGGCGCGCGGCGGCACCTGGCACCGCGCCGACGTACTTTTTCGCGCCGCTCAGGTCACGGTGAGCCCGTCGTCGGCGGCAATTGCTGCACCATTGACAAACCCGGATGCGTCCGACGCCAGCATCACGAGCAAGGCATCGAGGTCTTGCGGCTTGCCCAGGCGGCGACGCGGCAGCATGGCAACCAGCTTCTGCCCGGCTTCGGAGCGAAAGTGCGCAGCGTTGATCTCGGTCTCGATGTAACCCGGGCAAATTGCGTACCCGCAGGCAGCCGTTTTCCACCGTCGAATCGTCCACCGCCAGCCACGCCGTGCAGGTGGCCAGAGGCCGGATCGGCCAATACTCGCCGTCCTGGTGC
>JANLTL010000215.1:0-3271 GCA_031362905.1 Burkholderiales bacterium
GGCATGGAAGCCCATGCCGGCCCCACGCCGATGGCGCTGCGGCGCGACGCGCTCTTGCCCGCAGCCGCGCTCGTGCAGCGCGTCAACGCCATCGCGCTGGCCGAGCAGCCGCACGCGCGTGGCACCGTCGGGCAACTGGTGGTGCACCCGGGCTCACGCAACACCATTCCGGGCCGTGTGCGCTTCACGGTGGACTTTCGGCATGCGGATGACGCCGGGCTGCTGCGCATGGACGCCGCGCTGCGCCAAGCCGCGGTTGAACTCACGCACAGCGGCATCGCCATCCACATCGAGCAGGTCGTCTACTTCCCGCCGCAGCCCTTCGATGCGGCGCTGGTCGAGTGGGTGCGCCAGGGCGCGCGGCGCGCGGGGCACTCGGTGATGGACGTCGTCAGCGGCGCTGGCCACGACGCCGTGTATGTCGCACGAACGGCGCCCACGGCGATGATCTTCGTGCCCTGCAAAGATGGCATCTCGCACAACGAGATCGAAGACGCCAAACCCGAACACCTGGCCGCTGGCGCCACGGTGCTGTTGCACGCCATGCTCTCGCGCGCGGGCGTGGCATGAGCTTGCTGCGTATCTTGCCCGTTAGCGCCGAGGCCTTCGCGCCCTACGGCTGGGTGGCCGAGGCTGAGGTGCAACCTGGCCGCAGCGGCCGACTCATCAACGACGGCAGCAGCCTGCGCGTGGATGGCGTGGGTGAACTCGACCTCACGGCAGACGGCGGCACACCGTGCATGGCCGTCTTCCGCGCCCAGCCCCGCGACCCGCACGGCCCCTGGCTTGAGCTGGAACGCCACCGCCTGGGCACGCAGACCTTTGTGCCCATGGGCGGCGCGTCTTACGTGATGCTGGTGGCGCTAGGCGCCACCGCGCCCGAGCCCGTTACGCTTGCCGCATTCATCGCGAACGGCCAACAGGCGGTGACGCTGCGCGCCGGCACCTGGCACCACGGCCTCATCGCGCCTGAAGGCGGCGACTTCGTCGTCATCGAGCGCAGCGCGGCGGGCGTGGACTGTGAGCTGGCCACGCTAGCGTCTGCGGTCACGCTGGTGGGCGCGGGCGGGTCGGCTGGTTGAGCCGCTCGTTGGCGCGCTTGCGGCAGTTCCCAGAGGACGCGAGCTAAGACGCCGGCTATGTGGTGGACCAAAGGCAGCATGGCCATCCGCCGAGCGACTGCTGATATCCACGCAAAACTGATCCACCAACCGCAGATTTTCTCAAAAGTCGACCAGATACTAGACTCACCAGAGATGTACGCTTATTAGAATCGTATGAACATTCAGCCCTTTATTTTTAACTGGAACCGGCAATTCGCCAAAAGCTGTGCGATCGAGGATTCACTACGCAATATTTTCACGCAGGTTACCGTGATCAACAGTGATGATCACAATACTCGCGACGGTTGGATCAATCTTGGGGATAATGCCTATTTTAGTGATCAATTCAGGCAGGCATTGGCATTGTTTGATGGCGATGTGTTGATGCATGTTCAAGGCGATGTGAGCTATGACCGATGGAGTCAATTGGTCGACGATGCACGCCACTATATGCGTTACTACAACGCCGGAATCTACGCGCCACATCTGGATTTCACCTGGCACCCATCGGATAAAACCGATATTCAATCACTGGTATCCGATCACGATCATATAAAAATGGTGGCATGTCCGGATGAAACTGTCTGGTTTATTCACAAAGATATTATTGCAGAAATGTTTGCGAGAAAAGTAGATTTTTCAAGCAACACATTAGGCTGGGGCTGGGATCTGGTGTTGTGTGGTATTTCGTTTTTAAACCGGCGACCAGTGATTCGTGACTACAATCATATGATCATTCATCCACGAGGCACGAATTACGATAAGCAACAAGCAAAACTGGAATGGCGCACGCTGTTGGGCTCATTGGATGACGACCTAAAAGAAGTCATCACTTGCATGAGGGGAAATAGAGAAAAACTGGCGGACTATTTCACTTAAGGTATTGATTCAACCCCCTGTTTTATCGCCTACCCGTTGTCTGGTGGCTGCCATCCTGGTCGGTTGTGCCGCCGCTTCGCACGCCACGCCACGCACCGCGTCTCGCGGTTTTCGCTCGAGGCTGCGACGCTGGCCGCATTCGTCGCCAGCGGCTAGCAGGCCGTGACGCTGCGCGCCGGCACCTGGCACCACGGGCTGATTGCGCCCGAGGGTGGCGACTTCGTCGTGATCGAGCGCAGCGCTTTGCTTGTCGACTGCGACGTGGTGCAGCTGTCTGCGGCGGTCACGCTGGAGTGTGAGCCCGACGGCCCCTAGGGGTGGTGCCCTGCAGGGTGGCGGTGCTATCTTCCACGCTTCACAAGATGAGCCTGGAGTTCCTCATGAAGATGTCGCGCACACGCACCTCTTTGGCCATCGTGGCCGTCTCGTTGCTGCTGGCCGCTTGCGGGGGTGGCGAGGTGGCCGGGCCCGATGCCATGGCCGTCGGCGCACGCGACTTCGCTGCCCGAGCGCAAGCGGCCGGAACGGCGGGAACGCCAGCCCGCAAACTAGGGCTCAGCATCACGGCCAACATCGCCACCAACTCATCGCAAGCGCTCGTCGCCGTGGGCGCGAAAGAGTTGTTCGACTGGGCCGAATTCATCTACCCGACGCTGTTCCCCAAGGGCCCGCAGAACTTCCCGCTCAACCACCTGGGCACCAACTACACGATCCGCTCCTATCCCAACGGTAACTACCTCGGCCTGACGGATAGCGGCTTGATCTACGGCCTGGGGCCGTTCACCGACAACGTGCTGACGCCCTTCGGCAAGCTGAACGACTATGTGGCGCAAGTGCAGGCCGATGAATGCAAGGTCTACCCGGGCAACTGCGTCACGCCTGAGCCCACCGGCCCGGTCAACGAATGCACGATGCCGGCAGCCACCGCCCTGGCCATCGGCAACCGCTACCTCGTCACCTACGAGTCCACCGGCGCCGGGGCGACGTCCACGGTCAGCAGCGATTCGCTGGTCGATCAGAACACCATCTTCGAAGGCCTAAACGTGGTGCGCACCTCGAGCACCGTGAGCGTCACGTCGAATGCTGGCGGCCAGACGACCAGCTTTACGTCCAAGGACAAGAACTACGCGCAAGTGGTCAGCGGTGGCATGACCCGCACCGTCGGCGACGAGTCCGAGTCCACCACCGGTGGCATCCTGTTCATGGGGCAGATCATCGGCGGCGTGACCACCAACAGCCGCACGGTCTACACCCCCGGCATGCTGAACAGCGAGTTCACGCTGGCATTG
>JANLTL010000226.1:0-4352 GCA_031362905.1 Burkholderiales bacterium
GAAATTAAACGAATTCGAATTCAACAATGTGCAAAACAATCTGAACCTTGGCTTGGCCTTTGTGCGCCAGAAATCCGTTGGCCTTGATGCGCGCACCCAAGGGACTTTTCGATAAACGCGCTGTCAACTCACCGGCCGCGACTGCCGAAATTTCGATCTCGACCTGTCTTGGCTTGCCCGCCTCAACCTGGCTTGAGGCATGGGTGATTTTCAGCTCCAGTATCGGGATGCCGGCCGGCGTGTAGCGCACACTATCGAACGCTGCAATGCTGCCTTCAATCTCGACCCTGTTTTGCGTCAAGGAAGTCCTTGAATCCGGCTCTCTGGCAATCGCGGGTGTCAGGCAGCCTGGGCTGATGCAGCAGCGGGCGCCGGTGTGGCGGGAGCCGCAGCAGCCGGGGCGGCAGGCGCAGGGCCGGCGGTCAGGTTGCGCGACTTCTCTTCTTTCATCATCGGCGAAGGCGTGGTGAAGGCTTTCTTCATACGCACCACCAAATGACGCAGAACAGCGTCGTTGAACTTGAAGCCATGCTCCATCTCGTCGAGGGTCTTCTGGTCGACTTCGATGTTCATCAGCACATAGTGGGCCTTGAACACTTTGCCGAGCGGATACGCCAATTGGCGGCGGCCCCAGTCTTCGATGCGATGGATTTTTCCGCCGGCGGTCTGCACGGTGGCGCGGTAGCGCTCAACCATCGCGGGCACTTGCTCGCTCTGGTCCGGATGGACGATAAATACGATTTCGTAGTGACGCATTCAATACTCCTTATGGACTAGTAATGACATGTGGCGCGGAGTGATTCCAGCCAAACCCGCACCAACGCCAGCCAGGCCGCCCGGAGGAAAAAAGTCAACCGGTGCGGCAAGATTCGCAAAACGGCAGCACCTGATCTGCAACTTCAGCCATCACAGGGTTGCCAACGTACAAAATTTGCGAAGCCTTTGATTATACATCGATTTCCCGAGGAAAATCAATCCAGTTCACGCATGTTGCATCCTGTGCCAGGCTTCACATTCGCCAAGCGACAGCACCTCACCCAAAAACCAGCACCCTGCCCGCTTGCATTTTTCCAGCGCCCGGCCCCACAATGCTCGCATGTCCATCGCCACTGCCGGGATCCGACTCGCGACCCTCGACGAAGCCGAGACGATTTCACATCTCTCGCGTGACACCATCGAAGCGGGCCTGCCGTGGCGCTGGCAGCCTTCGGACATCGAGCGCTTCATGCACTCGCCGCGCCACAACGTGATCATCGCCGAAGAAACCGCGATCGACGCAACCCTGCCAGGGGTGCGCGACGGCAAGCTGATGTCCGGTTTCGCGGTCATGGGCTACGGTGATAACGACGCCTACCTCGCTCTGCTGTCGGTCAAGCCGGAAGCCCGGCGCCGGGGCGTGGCGCGCACCATGGTGGTGTGGATGCTCAAGTGCGCCGATGTGGCCGGCATCAAGCGTGTGGATGTCGAACTGCGTGCCGACAACATGCCGGCGCGCGGTCTTTATCAGACAGCGGGGTTTCGCGAAATCTCGCGCAAACCGGGCGGCTATTACGGCACCGTCACACAGTTGCGCATGCGCCTCACGCTGCGCAAGTAGCGCATCGGGCACAACGCAGCGACACCCCCTCAACAGCCGCGCTGCTCACGCGGCGCGCCAGTCCGGGCGGCCACTGCGTTGCGCGCGGCCGCCGTGGCTGCGCAAGGTGCAAGCTGGGCGCTAAGACTTGCCACCGCCGCTGCGGCGCACCTCATCAGCCAGTTCTTCACCGCTCTTGTAGTGCGGCACCCGGTTGAAGATGTAGCGCTTGACGCGCTGGGTGAAGGCGTTGGAGCCTTTGACTTCTTCGTTCCAGTACTTGTTGGCCAGCGAGCGGTTGCGCTGGATGTCGACGTAGAAGCCGTCACGTGAACCCTTGCCGCCAAAGATGTAGAGCTTGCCCTCGATGATGCGCCACGAGTCGGCGTCACCGCCCCACGGAATGCCATAGACGATGCCGTTGGCGCAATAGCCGTTGTACTGCGGGATGTATTTGGCCGGCTCCTTGTCGAACAGCGCCTTGTGTTCGGCCGTGGCAAAGCGAAAGGTCACGTTGTCGATCACCGACTTGATTGCCGGGTCGCCCTTGCGGTGCGTGCTCTGGGTGAAATAGGCCACCACATCGTGGCCAAACAGCATTAGATGCTTGTCTTCTCCTTCGGCGCTGGCGTTGAGCGGTCGGAGCGAGCCGTTGGGGCTCTGGGTGGTGAGTGGCGCGCAAGCCGCCAGTGCGATGACGGCCATCGCAACCAGCAACAGCCGGTAAAAAATTTTCATGAACTTACCCTTTCGTTAGGGATGGGTGAGGGTTGCGAACCAGTTTTATTTACGCGGCGCAGAGCGTGCCGGTTTCACCTGCTTCCGCGCAGCCGGCGCAATGCCCTGTTTAATGCCCTGTTTAAGCGGAGAGGGCGCTACAGCCTTGGGTGCACGCGATGCCCGCTTGGTGACAGGATTTGGCGATACCTTCTTACCTGCGGTCTTTGCCGCGCCAGGCTTCGCAGGCGCCGGTACGGGCGGTGCGGCCGTCGGCACCAGTGCCGCCGCTTTCGCCTTGATTGCCTCATGCTCCTCGACCAAATACTTCGCCAGATCACGCACATCCGGTGCGGCCTTGCGGCAGGCGATGAGGCCAAAATCCAGGCTGCCGTTGTAGCTCTCGACCGTGATGTTGAGTGCCACGCCATGCACGATGATCGATACCGGATAAAACGTTTTCATCGTTGCGCCCGCCATGTAGAGCGGCACCTGCGGGCCCGGCACATTCGAGATCACCACATTGGCAATCGGCGGAATCGAATTGGCCAGGCGCGAACGCCCGTACAGTGAGGCCACGCCACTCATCAACCAAGGTGCGCCGAGCGAGGGAAAGTCGAGCGGTATCGCCGCTTTGGACGCGCCGGTGAAAGCCTTGCCCTTGTTGATCGACTCCTTGATCAAGGCCAGCCGTGCAACCGGGTCCTTGATGTGCGTACCCAACTGGCACAGCAGCATGAAAGCCTGATTGTCGGACGAGGTATCGCCCGCAGCGCGCAGCGAAACCGGCACAGCAGCGACCAGCGATTTGGCAGGCAAGGCGTCGTAGTCTTGCAGGTAACGCCGCAAGGCCCCGGCGCACAGCAGCAGCACCATGTCGTTGATGGTGGCATCGAGCAGTTTGCCCACTCCTTTTACTTCCCCCAAGGGAATTGACGCGGTCGCGAAGGCACGCTGATTGGTAATCGACACATTCAGATGCGTCTTCGGCCCCATCTGCAGACCCTTGAGACGCTTGATCAGCCCCGGTTTGGCCGGTTTACCCTCGGCGCCCTTGCTTGACAGCGCGCCCGACGCCGCCTTGGCCATCTGCGGAAACATGCGAGCAAGCTTCAAGGTCTGGTTCGCCATATTGCTGAACGCGGCACCAACCAGCTCGCCCACACCCAATTGGTAGGGCTGTTTGCCGGCACGCGCCGGCGGCGGCTTGACGGTGCGTGGCTCCGGCGTCAAATCGAGCACGGCATTGGCGACGGCCACGCCGGCCTGGCCGTCGATCGCCGCGTGATGCATCTTTGAGTAGAACGCGACATCGCCAGACGCGAGGCCATCGAATACATAAAACTCCCACAACGGACGTGAACGATCGATCAGCGAGGAGTGCAGGCGGCCGACGTAGTTTTCCAGCTGCGCCATGGTGCCGGGCTTGGGCAAGGTGATCGAACGCACGTGATAGTCGAGGTCAATGTCGCCATCCTCGATCCATACCGGGTTGGCCATGTCGAAGGGCATCAGCGCCAGCTTGCGGTGGAACACCGGCGCGAGATGCATACGCTTCTTGATGTGCTCCTTTACATCGTCAACAAAGCTGCCCTTGTAAGTCGGCGGCAGCGAATAAACATGCAGGCTGCCCACATGCATGGGCATTTCCGGCGACTCAAGGTAGAGGAACGCGGCGTCGAGGCCGGTGAGATGTTTCATGCACGTCTGCCCGGTTGAATCAATCGGCTATTGGAGACGCAATTGTGCGCCTTGTCAACGAGCGTCGAAATAGGGCTCAGCCGCGGACCACAACGCTACCCACGGGCCGCTTCATCTGATCCGCCCACGCCAGCAGGCCGATACCTCCCAGCACCATCGGCACGCTCAGCCACTGGCCCATCGAGAGGCCAAATGAGAGCAGCCCGAGGAAACCGTCCGGTTCGCGCCCGAACTCTGCGAGAAAGCGGAACACGCCGTAGCCGAACAGGAATGCTCCCGATACCATGCCGGCATGGCGTGGCTTGCGCGCGTAGAGCCACAGCAGGATGAACAGCAAGACGCCCTCCATGGCGAACTG
>JANLTL010000335.1:0-5518 GCA_031362905.1 Burkholderiales bacterium
CCAGCTTTCTCAATGGCATTTGCTGGGCCGCCGACAATCCGGTGCGCCGCTCGATGGTCGGCGATGTCGTCGGCCCCGACCGCATGGGGCGGGCCATGTCGGTCGAAATCGCCACCAGCAACCTCTCGCGCATTCTCGGCCCGATGCTCAGCGGCGTGCTGCTGGCCCAGTACGGCATCGCCAGTGTGTTCGGTCTGACGGCGATACTCTATGCGGCAAGCCTCGCGGCGGCGCTGCGGGTAGGTGTTCGCCATGCACCGACGCGCGAACAGCCCATGTCCTTCATGGCGAGCATGCGCGAAGGCCTCACCTGGCTGCGCAGCGACCGCCCGCTCATTGGGGTGTTCCTGATCACGATCATTTTCAATATCTTCGGCTGGCCATTCTTGAGCATGGTGCCGATCATCGGCACTGACTATCTGCATTTGGGGCCAAAGGGGGTTGGCCTGCTGGCGAGCTGCGAGGGTGTCGGCGGTTTGATCGGTGCGGTGCTGCTCGGCAGCTTTGTGCGTCCTGCCTGGCAAGGGCGAGTCTATGTCGGATCGGTGGCGATCTATTTTGTCACCGTGATCGGGTTTGCAACGGCAACCGCTGTCCCGATGGCGGCCCTGTTGTTGTTCCTCGTCGGCATATTTTCGGTCGGTTTCGCGGCATTGCAAACCACGCTGGTCTACCGGTGCTCGCCGGTGGCGATGCGGGCGCGCTTTCTGGGTCTGCTGTCGGTGTGCATCGGGACGGGACCGATTGGCTTTCTCTACATTGGCTTTCTTGCCGATGTGCTGACACCCCAGGTCGGCACGGTGGCGCTTGCCGTCCAGGGCGCCCTGGTGCTGCTGTTTACGCGGCCCCTGTGGACGCCAGTGTTGCGTCGGTAGACCTCCCGGCGCCGGACTGGCCGGCGCTTCTTGCGCCCTCCAGGCCCTTGCGGCGCAGTGATGATGGCTGGTCGCGCGGCTGGAATAAAATGCGCGGTTCTGCCCCGGTGCATTTTTCAGCCTGCCTCTGCCGTTTCCAAGGAGCTCACATGCCTCTCGTATCCATGCGCCAACTACTCGACCATGCCGCCGAAAACGGCTACGGTCTGCCCGCCTTCAACGTCAACAATCTGGAGCAGGTGCAGGCAATCATGGAAGCGGCCTCCGAGCTGGACGCTCCAGTGATCATGCAGGCGTCGGCGGGCGCGCGCAAATATGCGGGCGAGACGTTTCTCAAATACCTGATCCAGGCGGCAATCGATACCTACCCCAAGGTGCCGGTGGTGATGCACCAGGACCACGGCCAGTCGCCCGACGTGTGCGCCGGCGCGATCAAACTCGGCTTTTCGTCGGTGATGATGGATGGCTCCTTGATGGCCGATGGCAAGACGATTGCCGATTACGACTACAACATCGACGTGACGCAACAAGTGGTAACGATGGCGCACAAGCTGGGCATCACGGTTGAGGGCGAACTCGGCTGTCTCGGCTCGCTCGAAACCATGAAGGGCGACAAGGAAGACGGCCACGGCACCGAAGCGACGATGACGCGCGAGCAGTTGCTGACCGACCCTGATCAAGCCGCTGATTTTGTCAAGAAGACCCAGCTTGACGCACTCGCAATCGCGATCGGCACCTCGCATGGCGCCTACAAATTTTCGCGCAAGCCCACCGGCGACATCCTTGCAATTGACCGCATCAAGGCAATCCACAAACGCATTCCCAACACGCATCTGGTGATGCACGGCTCGTCCTCGGTGCCGCAGGATCTGCTCGCGATCATCCGCGCCAACGGCGGCGACATGAAAGAGACCTACGGCGTGCCGGTCGAAGAGATTCAGGAAGGCATCAAGCACGGCGTGCGCAAGATCAACATCGACACCGACATCCGCCTCGCGATGACGGCGGCAATCCGCAAATTCATGAACGAAAACAAATCGCGCTTTGACCCGCGCGATTATTTGAAGCCCGCGCGCGCTGCGGCCAAGGCGATCTGCAAGGAGCGCTACCAGCAGTTCGGTTGCGCTGGGCAAGCGTCGAAGATCAAGCCGGTGGCACTGTCGGACATCGCGGCCAAATACGCCAGCGGCGCTCTCACGCAGACCGTCAACTAAAAGCGTATCCGGTGACGGCGCTTTACCAGTCAAGCATCACGAGCCTGCCGCTGCTGTACCGCGGCAAGGTGCGCGACACTTACACGGTCGATGCTGACCATCTTCTGATGGTCACCTCCGACCGCCTCTCGGCGTTTGATGTGATCATGGCCGAGCCGATTCCGGACAAGGGCCGGGTGCTCAACCAGATGGCCAACTTCTGGTTCGGGCGGCTCGGTGATCTGGTGCCCAATCATCTCACCGGGATTGCACCCGAGAGCGTGGTGGCGGCCAATGAAATCGAGCAGGTGCGCGGGCGCGCCGTGGTGGCGAAGAAACTCAAACCACTGCTGGTCGAGGCTGTCGTGCGCGGCTACCTGATCGGCTCGGGCTGGAAGGACTATCAGGCGAGCGGCGCGGTGTGCGGCATCAAACTGCCGGCCGGTCTGCGCCAGGCAGAGCGTCTGCCCGCGCCGATTTTCACGCCGGCTGCCAAAGCCGAATTGGGCGAGCACGACGAAAACATTTCGTTTGATCAAGTGGTACACACCATCGGTGCTGACCTTGCGGAACGCGTGCGCGCCATCAGCCTCGCACTCTACGAAGAAGCGGTGAAATATGCGGCCACGCGCGGCATCATCATTGCCGACACCAAGTTCGAGTTTGGCCTTGATGCCGATGGCACCCTCACCCTGATGGATGAAGTGCTTACCGCAGACTCCTCGCGCTTCTGGCCCGCCGACGAGTACCGGGTCGGGATGAGCCCGCCCTCGTTTGACAAGCAGTTCGTGCGCGACTATCTCGAAACGCTGACGTGGGACAAGCGCCCGCCGCCGCCGCCATTGCCGGCCGATGTGGTGCAGCGCACCGGCGAGAAATATCGCGAAGCCCTGAAACGCCTGACTGGAGCGGATCTTCTATGAGTGATGCAAGCAAAGCCAGGGCCAGGACGACTCCTGTGGTCGGCGTCGTCATGGGCTCGTCAAGTGACTGGGACGTGATGGAGTCAGCCGTGCGCGTCCTCGAGGAGTTCGGCGTGCCCCATGAGTGCCAGGTGCTCTCGGCCCACCGCATGCCCGATGAAATGTTCGCTTACGCCGAGAGCGCGGCGGCGCGCGGCTTGATGGCCATCATCGCCGGGGCGGGCGGCGCAGCCCATCTGCCCGGCATGCTCGCCGCAAAAACCATCGTGCCGGTGCTTGGCGTGCCGGTGCCGTCGCGCCATCTCAAAGGCCTCGATTCGCTCTACTCGATTGTGCAAATGCCCAAGGGGGTGCCGGTGGCCACGTTTGCCATTGGCGAAGCGGGCGCGACCAATGCTGCGCTGTTTGCGATCGCCATGCGTGCGCGCACCGATACCGTGCTGGCAAAGCGGCTCGAGACTTTTCGTGCGCGCCAGAACAAGGCCGCACGGGCAATGACGCTGCCCCCTGCAGCGCCGGCCAAATCCTGAACGCAGGCTCGCCGGTGTTGCTCCTTTTGATGCGCACCGCTGCGCACCGCCCTGTGTTCCTATCGGCATGAGTGCCTCGATTCCGCCAGGCTCATGGCTTGGTCTCTTGGGTGGTGGCCAGTTGGGCCGCATGTTTTGCATGGCCGCGCAGAGCATGGGCTACAAGGTTGCGGTGCTCGACCCCGGCACCGAGAGTCCGGCCGGCACTGTCGCGGACTTGCATATTCGCAAGGACTATCTGGACGCGCAGGGCCTCGAAGAACTCGCGCGCCTGTGCAAGGGCGTGACGACCGAGTTTGAAAATGTGCCGGCCAAGGCACTCGAATTTCTCGCCGGACACTGCGCCGTCAGCCCGCTCGCGGCCAGTGTCGCCATCGCCCAAGACCGCATTCGGGAAAAGGAGTTTGTTGTTTCCAGCGGCGTCGGCGTCGCGCCGTATGCAGTGGTGCGCCACGAAAGCGATCTTGCGGCGCTGCCTGCCGATTTGTTCCCTGGTGTGTTGAAGGTGGCACGCCTGGGTTACGACGGCAAGGGCCAGGCCCGTGTGGCGTCGCGCGACGAGGCGTGCGTTGCCTTTGCGCAGATGGGCAATCCGCCCTGTGTGCTGGAAAAGATGCTCGCGCTCAAGCTGGAGTTGTCGGTGGTGGTGGCGCGCGCGCGCGATGGTGCAGTGGCGACCTATCCGGTAGCGGAAAACGCGCATCTTGGCGGCATCCTCGACACCACCGTGGTGCCGGCGCGCGTATCCGCCACGCTGGCCGACGCGGCGCGCGCAGCAGCCCTCCGGATTGCAGCCAAGCTCGATTACATCGGCGTGTTGTGCGTCGAATTTTTTGTACTTGACGACGACAGCCTGCTGGTCAACGAGATTGCACCACGCCCGCACAACAGCGGCCACTTCAGCATCGACGCTTGCGTCACCAGCCAGTTTGAGCAGCAGGCGCGCATTCTCGCGGGCTTGCCGCTGGGCGACACACGCCAGCACACGCCGGCCGTGATGCTCAATATCCTCGGCGACAGCTGGCACGGCACGCATCAAACTGAAGCGCCAAACTGGCCGGCGGTGTTGAAACATGGCGCGGCCAAGCTGCATCTTTACGGCAAGTCGCAGGCGCGCCCCGGCCGCAAGATGGGGCACATCACCGTGCTCGGCAACACCCAGGCCGAAGCGCTGGCGACTGCCGCCGCTGTGCGTGCTGCGCTGATGCCGTGAGCGCGCAAGGCTCGCTGCCCGGATTGGCGCTGGTGCCCGCACAGCCGGAAGTCACGCGCGCAGCGGCGCTGCTGGCGGCCGGAGGCCTGATTGGTTTGCCGACCGAAACGGTTTACGGCCTGGCCGCCGATGCCTCGAACCCGGCAGCGGTCGCGCGGATTTTCGGTGCCAAGGGCCGCCCGGCGGATCATCCGGTCATCGTGCATCTGGCGCGCGCCGAGCAGATTCGCGAATGGGCAATCGACATTCCCGCGGCCGCGTGGACGCTGGCGGCAGCGTTCTGGCCCGGCCCGATGACGCTGATCCTGAAGCGCGCAGCGCATGTGCTCGATGCGGTGACCGGCGGGCAGAATACCGTCGGCCTGCGCGTGCCTTCGCATCCGCTGGCACACGCAGTGCTCGAGGCATTTGGGCAAGCACGCAAGCAGAGCGATGCCGCCGCGCCGGCAGGCATTGCCGCGCCGTCGGCCAATCAATTCGGCCACGTCAGTCCGACCACCGCCCAGCATGTGCGCGACGAGTTTGGTGATGCGGTTGACTTCGTGCTCGACGGCGGCGCGTGCGAGGTCGGTATCGAATCGACCATTGTTGATCTCTCAGGCGGTGAGGCGCGTGTATTGCGCCCCGGCTTTATCACACTGGAAGCGATAAGAGCCGCTCTGGGAGCTGAAGTGCTCGTCAACCTGCCGATCTTTGCGCTGACGGGTGTGGAAGGAAAGATGTTCCACCCGATGGCCTTCACCGTGGTGGTGGCGCTGTTCGGTGCGCTGATCCTGTCGGTGAC
>JANLTL010000237.1:0-2557 GCA_031362905.1 Burkholderiales bacterium
CAGCAATTTGTGGTGGAAAACCGCGCCGGCGCCGGTGGCACCGTCGGGTCCGAAGCTGTGTCCCAGGCCGCGCCCGACGGCTATACCCTGCTCTATGGCAGCACCAGCACCCTGGCGATGGCGCCGGGCCTGTATCGCAAGCTCGCCTACGATCCGAAAAAATCCTTTGCACCGGTCAGCCTGGTGACGAGCGGGCCGCTGCTGGTGGCCGTGAATGCGGCCTTGCCGGTCAATACGCTCGCGCAGTTGATCGCGCTGGCCAAAGAGAAACCCGGTGCACTCAACTATGGATCGGGCGGCAACGCCACGCCGCCGCACCTGGCGGCCGAAATGTTCAAGAACCTGTCGGGCGCCAACCTCACGCACGTGCCCTACAAGGGCGGCGGCCCGGCGATGCTGGCCACGGTAGGAGGCGAAGTGCAGGTGATATTTGAAAGCCCGGTCACTCTGTTGCAGCAGATCAAGGCTGGCCGCTTGCGCGCACTCGCCGTCACCGGCATGACGCGCGATACCGCCTTGCCTGACGTGCCGACGGTGGCCGAGGCCGGGTTGCCGGCGTTTCAGGTCACTTTCTGGAGCGGCCTGGTCGCCCCTGCCGGCACCCCGCCTGAGGTGGTGGCGGCGCTCAATGCGGCCTTGCGCAAATCGCTTGCGACACCTGACGCACGCGACACCCTGATCAAGTTCGGCCTGGCGCCTTCGACCAACACGCCGGGCGAATTCGCGCAATTAATCGACAGCGAAATCGCGCGCTGGGACAAGGCGATTCAGGCGTCCGGTGCGAAGATCGACTGACGCGCCGGCATGAGCAAAAAAATCCTGATTGCGGGTGCCGGCATCGGTGGCCTCACTGCGGCCCTCGCCTGCCTCAAGCGCGGCTTCGATGTCGAGGTCTACGAGCAGGCCGCCGAACTCAAGGAAGTCGGCGCCGGCCTGCAAGTCTCGGCCAACGGCACACGCGCGCTCTACGAATTGGGCGTCGGTGCTGCGCTTAAACATCTCTCGTGCGAAGTGGCCAGCAAGGAATACCGCCTCTGGAATAGCGGCGAGGCGTGGAAACTCTATGACCTGGGCGCCGAGTCGGTCGCGCGTTATGGCTATCCTTATTTCACGGTATACCGACCCGATCTACTCGCCGTTCTGGCCGATGCGGTGCGTGCCATCAAGCCCGGTGCCATCCATCTCGGCGCGCGCAGCACCGGCTTCGAGGCCGATGACGGCGGCGTGACCCTGCTGATGGAGCGCGGCGGCGTGCGCCAAACGGCGCGTGGCGACGTGCTGATCGGCGCGGACGGGGTGCATTCGAGCATTCGTCAGGCTCTGTTCGGCGCGGACCAGCCCGCCTTCACCGGCATCATGGTGTGGCGCGGCGTGATTGCGATGGAACAGTTGCCCGCGCGCCTGCGCCGCATGGTGGGTCTCAACTGGCTCGGGCCCGGCAAGCACGTCGTCAACTACCCGCTGCACGGTGGCCGCCTGATGAATTTTGTCGCGGTGACCGAACGCAGCGACTGGCAGGTTGAGTCCTGGAGCGTGCGCGGCACCACCGAGGAATGCCTCGCCGATTACCCCGGCTGGCACGATGACATACAGACCATGATCAAGGCCATCGACGCACCCTACAAGTGGGCGCTCAAGACGCGTGCGCCGCTGCCGCGCTGGAGCGCCGGCCGCGTCAGCTTGCTCGGCGACGCCTGCCACTCGACCCTGCCCTTCTTGGCGCAGGGCGCGGTGATGGCGATCGAGGATGGCTTCATCCTCGCGCGCGCCTTGCACGAGTGCGATGACGTGCCGCAAGCCCTGACGCGCTACGAAAACGCGCGGCGCGAGCGCACCACGCGCGTGGTCGAAGGCTCGAACGCCAACGTCAAGCGTTTTCACAATCCCGAACTGGCGCATGCCGCCGGCGCGCGCGCCTACCTTGATCGCGAGATGAACGAAGCAAAGGTCAAGGAACGCTACGAATGGCTTTTCACCTATGACGTGACGGCTGTTTCGATTTGAGAGGGGTGGGCGCAGACTGCGGCGCGCGGTCATTGCGGCCAGAACAAGGCGTGCCGGATTCCCGATCGATTGCGGGATAATACAAACATGCAATACCGCATCGCCGTCAAAACGCTGCGCGACAAGGACAATTCACTAGCCTACTGGCGTTCGCGCCCGGTTGAAGAACGGATTGCAGCGGTCGAAGCGCTGCGCGATGCCTACTACGCACATCTGCCTCAGATTCCTAAGGGAGTGCAACGAGTGTGTATCGTGACTCAGCGCACGAAGGATTGAACCTAGCTGACCTGCAGGAAATGCAGGATTTGGAAACACTACAGAACTGAGAAATAGGAGCGAAGGTAACCAGTTATGAAGATTCTTTGCGCAATGATGGTTAGCGTGCTGGCACTCTTTCAGGTGTCGGCAAATGCCCAAAGCTATCCGAATCGCCCGATCAAGCGGGTGCGATTCAAAGTGATGTGTCGTAGAGTACGGACATGCCATAACCCAAAGGAGAGCGCGACATGGAAGCGAGCCCGATGAGCGACGAAGAGATTATGCGCGGGCTGCG
>JANLTL010000246.1:0-2355 GCA_031362905.1 Burkholderiales bacterium
CGATACCGAGCTGCGGGCGATGCCCATTTCGTCGGCGCTGCGGTACATGACCCTGGTGTATTTGCGGGTGCTGACTCCGCAGGCGAGGATGTCGGCGATGCGGTGTGATAGCGCGGCATCACCGGCCATGGCGGCATAGCCGGGCAAGGAGACTTCTCCATCTGGGCCGCGCAGGCGCGGACGCACTACCTTGAGCTTGGATGTGCCCAGATGAATCAGCCCGCCTTGCTTGCCGTGCCAGCGTACTTCTCCGGCACGTTTGCCGGGGTGCTTGGGGCCGGCCACTGATTCGGCGGCCATGACCAGCAGTTGTTCGACAAACTGGCGCGACATCTGCCCAAGCATGTCTTCGATCGAGAGTTGCGCTTGCCCGATCATCGAGAGCAGCGGTATTGCCGCTTGCGGGTTGGCGCTTAACAGTGGTTGCGCTTGCAGCGCTGCCCACGCCTTCTTGTTAACGATTTGCAGTTTGGGGTTGCGGTTGTTGCGAGTAGACTTGTTCATGGTGGTTGAGCTTTCTTTGGTTCAGGTTGAGGATGTCGAGAACCCGCATTCTGGGCCCGCGACTGCTTCAACCACCAACTCAACCTTCAACTACGGACGGGACATCGCCTGCGACACGGCATTGATCAAATCAATTTCCGCCTCCGCCCCCAGATATTTATTGACCAGGTAGGCAACTTCGGGCACCACACTGGCAGCGACGATCAGGTTGCCCGGATAGGTATCGACGAATACCTGCGCGCGCGCGTGCCAGTGGTCGGATTGATCGAACAGGGCGAAGATGATGCCGGCGTCAACCAGGCACGATCTCATCTCTTTTCAGACCACAGCAACTGCTTGTATTTTTCGGAAATGTCGCTGCGCCCGCTCTTGTACTTGCCGGTGAATGCAAAGCGCTCCGGTTTCGGCGCAACGCGCCGCGTGGCCAGATGGGATTGCAGGGCTTCGCGAATGAATTGTGCGACGCTCTTGTTTTCGCTGGAGGACGCCCGCTTGATTTCGTCGAGCAGTGCTTCGTCGGCAAAGATGGTGGTGCGTTTCATGAGGCGAGTCCCTGCGCGTGGAATGATTGCAAGAATAGCATACATGTCTATCGAAAAGACATACATCGCACGCGCCGCGATCCTGCCCGTCGAGCAGTCTTACGACTATGCCGAATCGCTGGCCGGCCACTACGTAGTGATGTCGCGTGGCGAGGTGGTCAAGTCAGGCAAGGGCGCCGGCATGGCGCGCGACAACGTCAAGGCACTGCTGTCCGTCTGAGACCTTGGCCTACTGGCCCTTCACGCCGGCCTGTTTGATGATGCGCGCGTACTTGGCTGATTGCGCCGCAATGAAGGCCTTGAAGTCGGCTGCGCTGCCGCCCGACGGGTCAGCGCCTTGCGAGACGATGCGCTCGACCACGTCAGGCAGTTTTAGGACGCGCACGACTTCCGCATTGAGTTTGTCGACGACCGCCTTGGGCGTCGCAGCCGGCGCCAGCAGACCGACCCAGAGCGAGGTATCGAATCCCGGAATGCCGGACTCCGCGAGTGTCGGCCAGTCGGGTGCGGCTGCAGTGCGTTTGGGCGTGGTCACCGCCAGTACCCTGGCCTTGCCCGACTTGGCGTGCGGGAAGATCGTCGACACCCCATAAACACCGAGCGGAATCTGCCCACCGAGAAAATCCGGCAACGATTGCCCGGCACCCTTGTAGGGTACATGCACGAGCCGTATGCCCGCCGCCAGCATCAGCATTTCACCGGTGAGATGCTGTGCACTGCCATCACCCACGGAGGCGAATCCCATCGTGCCGGGTTTGGCCTTGGCGAGGGCCACGAGTTCCCCGATATTCTGCGCCGGCACGCCCGGGTGCGCCGCGATCACCAGCGGCGTGACGGCCACCAGCGAGATTGGCGCAAAGTCACGCTCGGTGTTGTAGGGCATCTTCGGGTTGAGGTGCTGAATGATGGCGATCTCGGCGCCGGAGGCCATCAGGATGGTGTGGCCATCGGCGGGCGCCTTGGCGACCAGATCGGCACCGATCATGCCGCTGGCGCCGCTGCGATTCTCGATCAGCACCGGTTGCCCCAGTCCGTCGGCGAGGCGCGAGCCCACCAGGCGGCTCATGGTGTCGTTCAAGCCGCCGGGCGGGTAAGGCACGATCAGGTGAATCGGTTTGGACGGGTAGGATGCCTGTGCAAGCGCGGCGAGCGGTGCCAGCAGCGCAAGGATGGCCAATGCCCTCAGTACCATGCAAGGCGCCTGATAGCGTGCCTCGTTACCATGCATCATGGATGTTTCCCCTCGGATTGAAGCTTCCAGTATGCGCGCATTGCGTGCGAATCCCGAAGTCGGCACACACCGCACGCA
>JANLTL010000251.1:0-1886 GCA_031362905.1 Burkholderiales bacterium
GTGCCCTACGGCGATGCTGTTCGTGCGCTGTGGCAACAACGGCATCAGCCATCACCCTGACGAGACCATGACGGCCGAAGACGCTGAATTGGCAACCCAGGTGCTGCTCGATTTCTTCGAACACTTCACCCCTCCGGAGCCACATCCATGACCAGCCAGCCGGTCGCAGGCGTTTCGATTCACGTGGTCGATGTATCGCGTGGCGTGGTCGCGCAGGGCATGCGTGTCGAGGTCTATACCGCTGGTGGTACGGGCGCCACTTCCCCAGCGGCCAGCCGCAAGCTGCTGTGCAGCGGCACGGTCAATGCCAAGGGCGTCCTCGACGACGCAGTCCTCATGAGCGAAACCATGCAGGCGGGCTACTACGAGGCGGTGTTTCACGCGGCAGACTATTACCGTGCCGCCGGTGTGCCGCTGCCCGCGCTGCCATTCATCGATGTCGTGACCTACCGTTTCGCGGTGGCCGACACGCGCCAGCACTACCATCTGCCGATGAAGCTCACGCCCTGGGGTTACTCCTGTTTTCGCGGCGGTGCTTAGCGGCTGCGATTCGCCGCGTACCGGCGCGCGTCGCGCTGCCGGGCATTTGCACAAGTTCCACTTCAGGCCCACAGTAGCGCTGCGCGCTACCGCAGCGCATGCGCCACGCAACCTCGCGCACTGCGCTTGGCTTGGTCGTAGATGAGATCGATAGTGGCGTCGCGGGCATGTGCCCGCATCCCACTGGAGACTCATCATGAAAGCATTCGCCAAGCAACCCGCCCGTCACGTGCTCGCCGCGCTGTTGGCAGCGCCGCTGCTGACGGCGTGCTACGTCGTGCCGGTTCACCCTGATGGCCGCGTCTATCCGCCGGGCGCCACCGCCCCCGCCACTCCCACCTCGGCGCCCTACCCCGTAGTGGTGGCAGCACCACCCGGCCCGGTCGTGTTTACCGCACGCCTCTACCCTTCTAACGACATCGCCGCGCGCAACGGCGTCATCGCCGGCAGCGTGACCAGCCCGCAGGATGGCAAGGGCGTGTTCACCATTCCCTACGCCGGTGACACGCTGAGCGGTGAAGCCACGCGCACGACGGCTGGCACGGTGCACTCTGGCGTGGCCAATGCCTCCGGGCCGCGCGGCACATTCGTGCGCTGCAACTACCGGATGAACGGCACCACCCAAGGCACGGGGGAGTGCCTGTTTTCGGACGGGGCGCGCTTTCAGATGCACGTGGGCGGATGAATCTGCTCGACGCAGGGCTCACTGACGAGCGCGTACCAGCACAAAACACGCACACGCCGGCACTGCAAAGCACAGCGGGCCAATGAGTACCGGCCGCGACTGAGTCGAACACCCCTCTTTTGTAACCGCCAATGCCGCGCTTAGGCGCTGCCAGAGCGGCTCCTGGAGGGATGACCCCGGAAACCCGCATTCACCAAGGGTTTCCGGGTCACTCAATCGGCACTCATTCAAAGGTTGGCAGCCGCGCAGGCAACAGTACCGGCCCGCGCAAGCGCAAATCAGATGCGGCGGTCGCCGCGTGACGGCAGGAAGCTGGAGTTGAACAGCAGGTCAGCACTCGGTTTGTTCTTGAGGCCAAACGCGCTCACCACATCCTCGACCTGATTCTCCAGCTTGAGCTTGTTGATGGAGCCGATGCCGTCCGATTTGGCGTTCGGTGTCGAGACGAACTCGAGAAACAGTTTCAGGCGTTGCAGCTCAAGTTTTTCGTCGACCAGCGGTTCGCGGCGCTTGACCGAGCCAATCGTGCCATCCGGGTCGGCCAGCACTTCCTTGATCGAGCGATTGAGCGCGCGTAGAAACCCGGCGATCGCCCGGGGCCGCTCGGCAATCATTTTTTCACTCGCAATGATCGCGTTGCCGTACAGGTTTCCGAGCCCCA
>JANLTL010000266.1:0-13634 GCA_031362905.1 Burkholderiales bacterium
TCACCAGCCCCCAGAACGCGGCGCCGATATTGAAGATCGGCACATCCGCGACCGTGACGAGAAACGTCACCAGCGCACCCAGCGCGAACCTGCCGCCGAACGCCACGCCAAACGCCGTCTGCAGCACGCGCAGCATCGCAAGGCCACCGAGCGCGGCGATGAACGCAGGAGGCGTCGAGAGCAGCAGGCGCACGAAGAGCGGCGAGAGGAGCCCGAAGACGAGCGCCAGCACGCCAACCAGTACGCCCGCGGTGTAGTGCCGGTGCTTTTCGCCCGACGCAGAGATGATCGCGTTCACCGGGCCCGTGAGGCAGGTCGAGACCGAACCGACGAAGGCCGTGACCATCGAGCCCGCGCCGCAGGCCACCGCGATGGCATCGATCGGCGGCTTGTGACCCGCGGCGGAAAGCACCGCGAAGCCCTGCCCGTTCTGCACCACCAGCACCGTGATCGCGAGCGGCACCACCAGTTCGATCATCGCCTGCCAGGAAAACGCCGGCTGGTAGAGATTAGGGAGGGAAAGAATGAATTGCTTTTCTCCCATCTGGAATTTTCCCAGAAGAGCAATGGCAACAAACCCGATGATCAGGGCACCGATCAACGGCGGCACGATTCGCGCGAAGGTTTTCCAGAAAGAAAGAACCAGGAATGCCAGCACCATGGGCGCCGCGACCGCGATATCGTCGCGCACCGCGTGCACGAGACCGGTGCCGAAGCGCAGGAACACGCCCGCCACCATCGCCATCACGATCGGCATCGGCGCAGCTTCGGTGCAGCGCCGCACCCAGCCCGACAACCCAAGCGCCGCCATCAGCACGCCGGTGGCGATGAAAGCGCCGATCACTTCGGGAAACGTGAGGTGGGTTAACGCCGGGCCCACCAGCACCGCGCCGGGAATGCTCCAGAACAGCACCAGCGGCTGCCGGTAGTAAAGCGAGAGCGCGATGGTGAAAAAGCCGTTGAGAAAGAACGCGCCGAAGATCCACGACGAAATGTCGGATTCGGACAAGCCGCCGCGCGCGCCGGTGGTGAGGATGATCGCCACCGGGCCGGTGCAGGCGAACAGAAAGCCGACCACGGCGTTGAGCACATAGACGCCGCCGCAGTCGGTGAAGAAGTTGCCCGCCGGGGCGGGTGGGTTGGCAGATGAGGTGGCCGGCGATGTGGCTGATGCGGCGGCCGGCGCGCTTGCCCGCGCTTCGAAGGGATTGCGCATCACCGGGCCCGCATTCTGCCGTGTGGATCAGGCAGGGGCCGGGTGACGCGCGGCGCCATCAGGCGCCGATCTGGTGATGCTTGGACATCATGTCCTGCATGTTGATGTTGGCCATCACCAGGCGCTCGGCAAGGATAGCGGAGAGGTTGGACATGGCGTAGTAGCCGATGCGCGGTACGTCGCGCATCAACTGCTTGAGCGGCGCACAGGGGATGGCGAGGATGGTGACATCTTCGAGCGCGCGCACGCGCGCGCTGCGGCGGTGGCCGAACAGGGCCAGTTCACCAAATACATCGCCTTGCATGACTTCATAGGCGCGCTGGCGATAGGTGTTTTCGCCGATGCGCACGTCAATGCCCACCAGGCCTTTCGGCAGAATGTAGAGCTCTTCGCCGGCACTGCCTTCTTCCATGATGACGGCGTCTTTTGCGTAGACCTTTTCAGCGCACAGGGCGACGATCTTGTTGATGTCCTCATCGGACACATGGCGAAACAGTTCGGTTGCCTTGACGATCTCAAATTGATTCATGGCGTGCCTTTCGGAGGAAGAGCGCTGCAAGCGGCCAAGTGGCGCAGAAATTTGCAGGCAATCGATGAATGTACCGCAACCATATTAAACGGTCAGACGCGCACCTCCTCAAGCAGGCAAGTGGTTGCATTGAGCGATGGTTGGGCCGGTTGCGCGGGCTTGACCACTGAGTGTGTCTACGCCGCACTCACCGCATCGCTGCGTGCGATACGCTCGCCTTGCGCCAGGCGGCGCATGCGAAACATGAACTCGATGGCGAGCAGCGCAAAACACAGCGGCAAGGGAGCGAGCGACCACCACTCGGGCGTCACCAGGGTCTTGATCGACATCGCGTTGTCTGCAATGCTTTTGAAGGTGACGCGCGCGCCGTACCAGACCATGGCGCAGCAACAGGCGATACCCATCAAGTCACTGAACCACTCGCTGTACCACGCCAGCTTCGGCGGCAGGGCGCGCAGCAGGATGTCGACGCGGATGTGCTGGCCCTGGCGCAGCAGCCACGGCGCGGCCAACATCGTCATGCAGTAGAGCAGCATTTCCGAGACTTCGTTGGCCCAGCCGATGCCGCGTCCCAGACCGGGAATCGCAACGTTGCGGGTGAGCACGTCGCCGCAGATGATCAGCAGCATCGCCAGCAGCAACAGGCTGGCAAGAATTGCGCAGCCTTCGATCAGGCGCGCGAAGTTGCGGTCAAGAGTCTCCACGGCGCGGCTTGTTCAGATGGCAATGTGGAACGCGGTTCACCGTCCACCTTCACCGTCACTCGCGCATCACTTCGAAGTCAGGGTCTTCAATTTCCTGGCGAACTCAGGGTTGGCCTTCATCGCACTGGCCCAGCCGGCGTCGTAAGCCATGTCCACATACTTCTTGGTCCCGGCGGCGTCGAACTTGATGGTCTGGATACCGGCTTTTTCCTGACGCGCGGTTTCTTCCTTGGCGTAGGCTGACCACACTGCCGGATTTTGCGCTTCGAAGGCGAGCACCTGTTTCTCAAGGTAGGCGCGCTGTTTGGGGTTAAGACCCTTGAACTTGTCCAGGTTCATCAAAATCGATACCTCGGCGTCATAGAAACCGGGGTCGATGCGGAACCTGGTTTTCTCCTGCCAGTTCAAATCGAAGATGCCGCCAATCGGCCAGCCGTAGCCATCGACCACGCCACGCTCGAGCGCGGTATAGACCTCGCCTGGCGGCATCGTCACGACATTGGCACCGAGGGCCGAAAAGAAATCACGGTAAACCGGTGTGATGCGAATCTTGAGGCCGGTGAGGTCAGGCTTGTCGAGCTTTTTGAGCAGGTAGACATGAAAGGGCTGGTTCTCAACCACACGGCCGAGGTAAGCCATGTTGCCCTTCTTGTTCCACACTTCGTTGATGGCAGCGAACGCGCCGTTCTTGCGCTGCTCGGCAATCGAGATCTGCGTGAGCTTCAGGAAGTCCGATTCGGGCATCACATTGGTGTAAAACGCGCCGGTCGAAAAGCCCAGGTCGACGACGCCGGTCTTGACCGCGTTGCCCACTTCAAAGGTCGGGATTGCCTTCGGCCCGCCGATGAAGTTGATCTGCAGATTACCCTTGCCCTCGGCGTTGACCTTGGTGATCCACTTGTTGAGCAAGGTCACGTAATAGCTGTTCTCGGCGAAGGCGCTGACCATGCGCAGCGTGACTTCCTGCGCCTGGACTGAAGTGGCGAGCAGGGCCGCGAGCACGAAGGTGCTGGCGCGGGTAGCCGTAGCGACGGGTGTCAATGAACGCAGGGACATCAAGATCTCCTTGAAAGATTGGGACGGACGCAGGGTATCAGGTTGGAGCGGGCAGAAGCAGTTGCAGGCGCGCCTTGATGATCTTGCGCGTGGGAGTGAGCGGCATGTCGGCGACGATCATCAAATGCTCGGGCAGGCGCTGTTTGCTGACACCGCGACCCGTGAGATAGTCGCACAGCGCCTGCAGGGTCGGCGTTTCGGTGACGCCCGGCCGCAGCGTGACAAAAGCGCAGGCGCGCTCTCCGAGCACCGGGTCGGGCATCGGCACGATGGCCGACTGCAGCAACTGCGGGTGGGCATCGAGCAGATCCTCGATATCGCGCGGATTGAACTTGATGCCGCCGCGGTTGATCACGTCCTTGATGCGCCCGGTGATGGCGACATTGCCGGCGGCATCCATCACGGCGAGGTCGCCGCTGCGAAACCAGCCATCGGCAGCAAACGCATCCTGATTGGCCGCCTCGTTGTTGAAGTACCCGGGAAACAGCGGGCAGCCGCGCACTTGCAACTCGCCTTCGGTACCCGCAGTGAGCACTTCTCCTTCGGGGCTGGCGATGCGCGCCTCGGTACCCGGGCTGACCCGGCCCGCGGTCCCCGCGGCAATTTCAAGCGAATCACCGGGGCGTGTGTACAAGGCGGCCTGAGTCTCGGTCATGCCCCACAGTTGCGTAATGGCGCAGCCCGGCAGGCGCTCGGCGAACCAGCGCACCAACTCGGGCGGGCAGGCGGCTCCCGACATGATGGCAATCTTGAGCGACGACAGGTCAAACTTGTCGAACAGACCAAGGGCGCGGCAGGCCGCGATGTGCGCCGGGCCGGTCCACAGCGCGGTGGGTGCATCACGCGCAATCGTCGCCGCCATGTCGGGCGGGGTGAACACCGGCAGCAGCACCGAGGCGGCGCCGGTGTGGAAGGCGACATGCAGGCAATAGAGGCCAAACAGGTGCGAGAACGGCGCGGCCGACAACAAGCGGTCTGCGCTGGTGACCTTGTGTTCCGGTGCGCTCAGGCGCGCGTTCGACAACATGGTGTGATAGTTGTGCAGCGCTGCCTTGGGCGCCGCCGTGGTGCCCGAGGTATAGAGCAGCAGAAACGGATCGGCCGCGACCGGCGCCGGCGCTTCCAGCGCGTCGGGTGGCGTGCCGGTGTCGATCAGTTCAGCCAGCGACAGTGCGCCATCGACGTGGGCCCCGAGCGCAATCACGGTCTTGAGATCTGGCAGCGACGCGCGCAGTTCGAGGAAGCTTGCGGCCGGGTTCCAGTCTTTCGCGCTCGACAGGCAAATCGCGGCGGTGGCGCGGTTGTGGCGCAACAGCGACTCAACTTCACTCTTGCGATAGGGCATGTGCAGCGTCGACAACACCGCACCGAGACGGCAGATGGCCAGAAAGGCGATGACAAATTCGGCGATGTTGGGCAGTTGCACCGCGACCACGTCACCCTTGGCAATGCCGGCCGCAGACAGGGCGCCCGCGAGGCGCTCGCTGCGTGCGTGCAGGGCGCGCCAGGTGATGATGCTCTCGCCTTGAATGAGGGCGGGTGCATCAGGGCGCTCTTTCGCGTGGCGTGCCAGCCAACCAGGCAGCGTGTCATCGCCCCACCAGCCTTGGGCCACAAAATGGCGTGCGCGCTGCGGATCAAACGCCAGCGCGGCGCGCAAGAGCAGCGCCGCTTCGCCATAGCGGAAGCGGTCGAGGTGGGGTGTGAATTTTTCGGGGCGAAAGCGCTTGCCGCCGCCGAGTTCGAGCAGACGCTGGTAATGCCCGGTGCGAAAGCGCCGTCGCTCCTCCACGGTGCGGATGAACAGCACCTGGTCGCGCGTGAGGCCGAGCTTGGCACCGATTTGCGCGTCGGACAGGCCCATGTCCTCGCGCTGGCGCTCGACCTCGGCCCAGTCCTGCAGGCGGATCGGGTCGCCATGGCGTGTCTGGTGGTTGTGGCTCAGATCAAATACCACTTCACCGAAGGTTTGCAGCATCGCCGGCGTGATGCCGATCTGCTCGCGCGTGAGACCGCGTGCCATCGCCGCTACGCCTTGTCAGCCTTGACCTGACGCAGCAGATGGGTGCGCCGGATCGGATCGGAGGCGGGCGCTTGCGTCGCAATCGGGCAGGCGCGCATGCACTCGAAACATTGCGCAAACCAGCCGCCCGAGCCGGCCGACACCTTGTACCAAAGCATCTTGTTGTCCGGGTCGAACAGCGCGTCTTCGCGTTGCGCCGTCGTTTCGGCGGCCATCGCTTCCATCAGCATCGCCGGCACGCTCTCGTATTGCTGCGACATCTCGGCGCATTTGGCCATGTCGTAGCGCATCACCTTCTGTTTGCCGGCATCATCAATTTCGCCCGACAGACATTGCACCGGACAAAATTTCATGCAGGGCGTCTGACCGATCTTGCGATACATGTCGACGCAGGACGGCGCCGGGCAAGGGTTTTCGGCCATCGGCGCATCGGGCGGCAGCTCAAGCTCGGTGAAGATTGACGCGAAGTACATGTAGCCGAATTCGGGATGCAGCAGGATGTCGCCGGCGAGCGAACGGGCGCCGATGCCGGCCAACTCCGCATGCAGTTTGAGACTCTGCAGGGGTACGCGCGGGCCGCCGTCGGGGTCCATGTCAGGCGGGCAATAGATGGAGGGCACGCCAAATTTGCTCTCGATAAAAAATGCCGCGCCGTAGGCCACGGCATAGGCGCGGGTTTCGGTCGAACCGAAGTAGGCCATCGCCTTGGCTGGCAGGCTCCACACGCCGGCGGTCTGGCCGCCGACGCCGACCGAGATCACCGATTTGACGCGCGGCATCAAATCACTCGGGCGGTGGCCGGGGGGCGCGATGCGTTCGATCGCGGCCAGGTCGGCCACCCCCACCGCGAGCGCGCCTTTCTTCTTGCAATACTCGAAGATGGTTTGCTTGGCTTGTACCGGATCAATGACAGGCAATGGCATCGGACTGCTCCCGGAGGGACACGTTGGCAACTTCGCGGGTACTACGCGGGGCTTTTAGGTAACTGGGTGCGAATCGGCCCCCACCCGGCGCGCAGGGCGCCGGGGCTGCCCCAACCCGCAATTACATGGCGGGCATCTTGCACTGGCTCACGAACGAATCCTCATGGTTGGTGAGGATCTTGCCCATCAGGCGGTTAGTGATGCGGCCTTTCTCGTCGGTGCGCACCACGCGCAGGTAGTAGTCCTGGATCGGGAACTGGTTCTTGTTGAACTTGAAGTTGCCACGCACCGACTTGAAATCGGCCGCCTGCAGCGCCTTGCGGAAGGCCTCTTTGTCTTCAACCTTGCCCTTGACTTTGCGTACCGCCGAATCGATCAGCATCGCGGTGTCATAGCCCTGCGCGGCATAGAGTGTCGGTAAGCGGCCATGGGTTTTCTCGAAGTCGGCGACGAACTTCCGGTTTGGCGGGTTGTCGAGGTCGTGGCCCCAGAACGAGGTATTGACCGCACCGAGCAGGGCCGAGCCGACCGGCTTGATGGTGTCTTCGTCGGCCGAGTAGCCGGGCACAAACAGTTGAATGTCTTTGCTCAATCCGGCCGCAGCGAACTGTTTGATGAAGTTGATGCCCATGCCGCCGGGCAGGAAGATGAACACGGCTTCGGGTTTTTTCGACTGCATGGTGGCCAATTCGGCCGAGAAGTCGAGCTGGTTCATCGGCGTGTAGATCTCGTCGACGATCTTGCCCTTGTAGAGGCGCTTGAAGCCCGAGAGGTTTTCACGCCCGCCGGGGTAATTGGCACCAATCAGGTAGACATTCTTGATGCCGCGGTCAGAGACGAACTTGCCCATCGCACTGGGGATGTCTTCACTCTGCCACGAGGCGACGAAAAAGTAAGGGTTGCATTTGGCGCCAGCGTAATCATTGGGGCCGGTGTTGGGGCTGACGTAAAAGGTCTTGGCATCAAGGATCGACGGCAGCACCGGCAACAGAACGTTGGTAAAGACCACACCGGTGATGATGTGCGACTTCTGCTGCTGCATGAAGCGGTCCACCACCTGCTTGGCCACGTCGGGCTTGAGCTGGTCGTCAACGATCTGCAGGTCGAGTGGAATGCCGCCAAGGTTGCCGCCGGCGTGCTTGACGGCCAGATTGAAACCGTCGCGGATGTCAGTGCCGATCGAGGCTGCCGGGCCGGACAGCGTGGTCATGAAGCCGATACGAAGCTGATCGGCCGCGCGTGCCGGTGCGACCAGCAGCAGGGCGGTGGCGCATGTGGCAGCGAGGGTGGAAAGCAAACGCATTTTCATCGTGAACTCCTGTACGGCGGCGGATGGAGTCTTTGAATTTATCAGGTTTCGTGCGAATATGGTTGCATCAAAAACGCCGCCGCCGCGCCCAGCCTTCAGGACTGTCATGCCGAGTGAACCGTTGCCCCTTGCATCGCCCGCGCCGGTCGCGCCGCCGCCGTCTCCCCGGCCTCCTGCGCCTCTCGTGGCGGGCACCCTCTCGGGCGCCCGCGTCAAGCAGCGCGCGCGTGAACTCGGTGCGGATCTGGCGGGCATCGCCAGCGCGGCGACGCTCAATGCCTTCCCACCCGACCCGCGCTGGCCGCAAACGCCGGAGCGCATCTCGCCCTACTGCAAGTCGGTAATCGTGATCGCCAGCCGCATTCCGGCTGGCGCGTTTCGCTGCAAGACCAATGCGCCGGTGCAATACCTCGACATGCTGGTGCTGCGCAAGATGGACAAGGTGGCCTACCGCCTCGCCGAAGAGCTCGAAATCTGCGGCCATCCTTCTTTTGTGACCGCGTCGCAAGAGACCGAGTGGGACTACAAGCGTGCAAGCTACGGGCGGCTCTCGACGCGCCACCTCGGCGTCGAAGCCGGTCTCGGCACCCTCGGCCTGGAAGTCAACATCCTCACGCCCGAATACGGGCCGCGCGTCTATCTCACAGGCATCCTGACCGAACTGGAACTGGAGGCTGACCAGCGCATCACCGAGCAGGTGTGCATTGGCGAATCGTGCAGCCGCTGCCTGCATTCGTGTCCGGCTGACGCAGTGCTGCACTGGGGCATCGACAAGCGCAATTGCGCGACCGAAGCGCAAGAGTTCGGCTTCGGCACCAGCTTGCCGATGTTCGAGCACATGATTGATGCCGATGCCGCCGGCAAGAAGGACATCGTGCACTCGCGAGACATGTTCGGCTTCTGGCAAGGCCTGTTGCGCGTGGTCGGCAGCTTTGGCGACTGCCCGCGTTGCCTCGCGGTGTGCCCGGTCGGCAATGACTATCACGCCCATCTGGCCGATTTCCAGAAAGAGATTCCGGAGAAGACGCCGGAGAAGGTCGCGCTCGCCAAGCAGTACAAGGCGGCGCGCAAGACGCATGACGGCATGGAAGACGCCGGGGGCGGCGCTCGAGATAACAACGCGGCGGCTGTTGGCGGCAGCAACACATTGCCCGGCCTTTCCGAGTGGAACCGCCGCTGGGTTGGTGAAGACGGCTATCAGGGGATGGTCGCCAAACAGATGCAGTCATTCAAGCAGACCCAGCGCGAGCGAGCGGCAGCGCTGGCCGCTGCGGGCACTGCACTTGGCCAAGAGAGTGCTGCGCTGGCAGATGGCGTGTCAACCGGGGAGTCTCACTGAATGGTCGCCATCGTCAAACGCCCGCTCACGGCAGCCGAGGTCAAGGCCAAGGCGAAAGAGTTCGGCGCCGACCTCGTCGGCATCGCCGACGGCGCCGCGCTCGAAGCCAACCCGCCTGACCCAGCCAACCCGCGCCGGCCATCCGACATCACTGATCTCGACAGCGGCCGCGTGATCGTGCTCTCCAAGCGGCTCAACAGCGGCGTCGCGCGCATTCGCGGCTGGGGCGACCGCCACAAGTTCTACAACGATGAGCTCGCCCTCTCCAGTCTCGAAGAAACCTCGCTCGCGCTGGTCTATTGGCTCGAAGATCAGGGCTATCCGGCGATCATTGTGCCGCCCACGCACACCGACCCGTGGCGCTATCAGGACGACCCCGCGCAGCACCAGACCACGCTGCTCTCACTGCCGCACGCGGCGGTCGAAGCGGGCCTGGGCACGCTCGGTCTCAACCTGCAATTGCTCACCCCCGAATACGGCCCGCGCGCGTTGCTGACCGCCGTGCTGTGCTCGCTCGACGTGGCGTGCGACGCGCCAATGCAGACCGCACTGTGTGCGGGCCCGAGCTGCGGGCGCTGCCTCTCGACTTGCCCTGCCGATGCGGTCGGCCATTGGCAACGCGACTGGCCCGCCTGCGACACTCACCGCTCGCCCTACGGTTTTGCCAAACTCGCCGGACACCTGATCGACATCATCGAAGAGCCCGACCCGCAAAAGAAAAAAGACAAGCTGCGCTCGGAAACCCAGTTCAACCTGTGGCAAAGCATTCTGCGCGGATCGGGCGCGATCACCGGCTGCCGCCGCTGCGCTGATGTGTGCCCGGTGGGGGAAGATTACGAGATGATGCTCAAGGACGCAGTGGACGTGATTGCCGAGGACACGCCGCAAAAAGCCGCTCGGCTGGCGGCGATGGCGGCTGCCGAGAGCGGTGGTGATATGGGTAGCCATGGGCAACAACAGCGCTGGATTGGACGCAGGCCGTGAGCAGCACTGCAGCGCCGGGCGCACGGCCTGTCTTGCGCCGCCCGCTCCCCACCTCGCGCGACGTCATCGCCACGATCCAACGCGCCGGCAAACGCCGCGCCGTCGAGCACGCGCGGCGCGCGCCCTTCTTCAAGGGCAAACTCGATCATGTCAATCTCGACCGGCTCGACGACCCGCTTGAATGGGCCAAGCTCCCCATTCTCGACAAGGACATGCTGCGCGGCTTGTCGGATGACGCGTTCTACAACGAATTCTGTTTGCCCCAATCAAGCGACGCCGGCATCAGCGAATTTTGGCGCTCGGGCGGCTCCACCGGCCGGCCCCTGTTTTATCCGCGCAATCGCGATGACATGCAGCACGCGATCACCAGCTTCGGCCGCCTCTACGATTGCCTCGGCATCGCACCGGGAGAGCGGGTGCATTGCTCGTTTCCGCTCGGCATTCATCCGGTCGGGCAAATGCTTGCGCGCAGCGCCGAGACCTGGGGTCTGGGCGTCAACTGGGCGGGGGCAGGCACCACCACGCCTTCGGCGCTGCAGATCGAATTGATCGACCGCCTCAAACCCTCGGTGTGGATGGGCATGTCGAGCTACGGCCTGCATCTGGCCAACCTCGCCGACACGCAAGGCATTGATCTGGCCCCGAACTCGGTGAAGACCGTGATGTGTTCGGCCGAGCCGCTCTCGGACGCCAAGCGCGCCAAGCTCGAACGCGCCTGGGGCGCGCGGGTGCGCGACACCTTCGGCATGACCGAAGCCGGCATGATGGGTTGCGAAGACGATGCGGCGCCGGGGCAGGGCTTTCGTGTCTGGAGCGACCTGTATTTCATTGAAGTGCTTGACCAGACCACGATGCTGCCGGTCGCCGAGGGCGAAACCGGGGTGCTGGTGGTGACACCGATGTTTACGAACAACGTCACGCCCTTCCTGCGCTGGAATGCGGGTGATCTGGTCACGATGCGCAGCGCGCAGCCCGATGCCACCAATCCGTTCTCGGTGTTTCCGCTGGTCAAGCATGCGCACCGCACCGTGGGATTTTTCAAAGTGCGCGGCATCAACATCAATCACGCCGAGTTTGAGGATTTCGTCTTCAGCGATGCCGCGATCAACGACTTCAAGTGCGAGCTGCTGGCGAGTGCTGCGGGCCTTGATGTATTCAAGCTTGCGATTGAAACGCGGCGTGGTGCCGACGGCACGACTGTGGCGCAGTCATTGCGCGCGGCCGTCAAGCGCAAGTTTGAATTGACACCTGAAATTGAATTGCTGCCTGCGGGAACGCTGGCGCGTGAATTCGAATCGAGCGTCAAGGCGCCGCGGTTTATGGACAAGCGCGGCTGAAAAGCGCGACTGATCGACATTGATAGACATGACCACACCTCAACCCGCAACTGCGCCAAGACCCGCTCCCAGTGCGGCTCCTGGGCCTGCATCGGCCGAAACCGTTGGTGGGAGCGCCGCTACAGGCCTCGACAAGAGCGACGCAGCGCGCCTCGCTGTACGTTCCGATGCTGCACTGATCGCCGCACTCGAAGCCGCCCGCTATCACCCGCTGTGGGATCGTTACCAGCGCATCACGCCGATGACGCCGCGCGCCAAGGATGCGCCGATGCTGTGGCGCTGGCGCGATTTCGAGCCTTTCGTTGAACGCGCCGCCGTTGAAGTGCCGATCGCCGATGTCGAGCGCCGCGCCATCATCATGGCGCACCCGGCGTTTGATGGCGCGACCCAGACCACTGCCAATCTGCTCGGTGCCTTCACGGTGCTCAACCCCGGTGACCGCGCCGTGCCGCACCGGCACACGGCATCGGCGATCCGCTTTGCGACCCGCGCCGAAGGGGCGTTCACCATCGTCAATGGCCGCCGCTGCGCAATGGCATCTGGTGACCTCGTACTGACGCCACCCATGTGCTGGCATGGTCACATCAACCAGTCGCAAGCGCGCACGGTGTGGTTTGACGCTGCCAACATGCCGCTGGTGTGCGGGCTTGATGCGAGTTTCTTCGAGCCGGGCAAACGCGGCGACGATGCCTTTTGGGAAGTCGATGAGGGGGACGAACGCAAATGGGCCGGCGTGGGCATGGCCGCAGCCGCTGCTGCCACCGCGGGCACCACTACGGCTGCGCATTCGCCGAAATTTCATTACCCGGGTGTGGTGACGCGTGCCATGCTCGACATCGCCCGGCCCGGTGCCGATGGCGCCAAGCTGCTGCGCTACATCAACCCGGTGGGCGGCGGCGCGGTGATGCCCACGCTCGATTGCTACGCGCAGCGCCTCGCAGCGGACGCGGCCACGCGCGCACGCCGCAGCACTTGGAACACTATCTGCCTGGTGGTCAATGGCGCGGGCCGCAGCACGGTGGGTGACGCTTCATTTGAATGGCAACAGCACGATGTGTTCACCATTCCGCACTGGACTTGGGCCAGTCACACGGCAGCGAGTGCAGATGCCGACCTGTTTCTGGTCACTGACCGCGCCCTGTTCGAGCAGCTCGATCTGGTGCGCGAGGAAATGCAGTAGGCGAGAACACCGGCGCGTCAGCGCCGGCTGTGACCAGGACCGATGTGTTGCGCGACGAAGCGTGCTCGGCTAGACCCAGATCTGCAACACGTAGTCAAATGTCGCCTGCCCGTTGAACAGATCGACGCGCTGCATCTTGATCGCGAAGCCGCTGCCCTTTTTCACCAGTGTGTGTCGATAAGTGCCGCCGAAGTGGCGCACATTGTCGCGGCGCAGCTCCATCATGTGAAAACGCGAGCGCACCACTACTTCTTTCGCGGTCTCGCTCTCGATGACGACATTGCCGACAAGGTGATTGGTGACCCACTGCGGTGCTTGCGACCACGCATTGGGATGTGTCACGCGGCCCATGCGCACGCGCATCATCGGTTTGTCTTCGGCGAAGATCGAGGGCTCACCTTCCCAGCTGGTTTGCTCCGGCGCCGATGGCATCCAGTAGACGCCATCGTCGGCGAACAGGTCGATGAAGCTTTGCCAAAGTTTGTTGTCGAGCAGTTCCGATTGCGCGTAAAGAAACTGTTCGACGCGGTGATGCAGATCGCCACCCGCGCTGCCCACTGCGGCCAGCGGCTTGGAGGCCTTGACGCGCACCACCGCGGCGCGCGGCGAATGATCAGGTGCGATGCGCTGGGCACCGGTGCGGCGTGCGGCATTGTCGGCGCGGATCACCACCTCTTGCCGAAGAGCCTTGTCTCCCAACGGTTTGCGCGCGACTTTGCCCAGCGTTATTTTCTTCATCACCTTCTTTGCAACCGGTTTGGCAGCAACTTTTTTGCGAGTAGCCATCAGCGCGTCTCCCCGTTCACGTCACCGCGCGCATCGCTGCGCATGTACTCACTCCAGGCCTTGAACTGGCTGCGCATCACCGCCTCCGACGTGCCTTTTTGCGAATAGGTGACGCCGTCCTTCTCGACATCGCGTCCGTAGTCACGGTGAAAACTGACCCAGTCGCCGCCGTTGGACTCCAGCCCCCATTGGCCCTTGGTCCAGTTCTCGAGGTCATCGGCATTGACCATCGTTGCCGGTGAATTGAA
>JANLTL010000285.1:0-1922 GCA_031362905.1 Burkholderiales bacterium
ACGCTTTCTGGACCGCATTTTCGAAGGAGTTGAAATGAAGACCAACAATTTCGCACTCAGGCTGCCCGATTCGCTCTACACCGGCCTGAAGCAAGCGGCGGCGGCCGACAATGTGGCCATGAACCAGTATCTGACGATCGCCTTGGCTGAAAAACTGTCGGCGCGCGCCACGGCAGCGGCGTTTTTCGCGGCCCGCGCGGCAAAGGGCAATATCGGACGTGCATTGGCGGTTTTGGAAAAGGCCGGCAGCGACCTGCCCGAAGAGCAGGCGGTACGCGAGTTGTCAAAGCCGCCGCGCCGCCGCAAGGCGAAGGCTGCTTGAACGACGGAAATCGCAGATCTGTCAGCGGACTCGAACCCGGCTTTTCTACGTAAACATAAAAAATTTCACACATAACACGTGCGCACTTGGTTTATGAGGTGGCATATGAACATCACCCTATCCGTGGACGAACGCATCGCCGAGCAAGCCAGAAAGGCCGCTTCGGCGATGGGCAAGAGCCTGAACCAGGCGGTGCGTGACTACCTGGAGCAACTGGCCGGTAGCCAGCATCTGGATTCGGAGTTGCTGGCCTTCGAACAATCGGCGCTCAATACCCCGGGGCTGCTCAATGGATGGAAATTCGACCGCGAAGAAGCCAACCGCCGTGCGTAGCCTGCTCGACACCAACGTTCTGGTCTACGCCGACGCGGCCGACGATGCGGTCCGGCAGCGACGCGCCATCGATCTGATCATGGCGTTGCGTTCGGCGGGCTCAGCCGTGCTGTCAACCCGGGTGCTGCAGGAGTACGTCAACGTTGCCTTGCGCAAGCTGCACCTGCCGCACGCACTGGTTCGCGAACGCCTGAGCTTCTACCGCCGCTTCGAACTCGTGCCAACCACGCCCGACCTGATTACCGGGGCACTTGATCTGCATGTGCTGCACGGCCTTTCGTTCCACGATGCACTGATCCTTCAAGCGGCTGCGGCCAGCGGCTGCCAGCGTTTGCTCGGCGAGGACATGCAGCACGGCGCCACCATCGCCTGCGTGCGGATCGAAAACCCGTTCCAGGAGCCATACGGCGCAGCAGGCAATTAAAGCGCGAGATGCAGCCGCAACGCGTCATCGCCAAGGCGCATTTTTGCGGTGTCACCAGAGCGCAGTGGACCGAAGCCAGCCGCGAATTATCGATTGTCCGCACCTGCTGCGCCATCGCCTTGCTGTCCTTTGAAAGCCCGCTTTCGGCAACGGTGAGTTTGACTTCGAACGGGTACACCATCTTGGCGTTGGAGGTCAGCGGCACGACCGTCACCAGGGACGAGGCACGATTGGCGGCCTCGTTGCTGACAATGATCACCGGGCGGGTTTTGCGGATTTCCGAACCGCCCGTCGGGTCCAGCGCGGCAAAGAAGATCTCACCACGCTTCATCATCAAGCCCGCCGGCCGCGCTGCCCGCGAATTCGGCCGCGATCAAGCGGTATTCAACTTCAATGAACCAGTACCTGACGATCGCATTGGCTGAAAATCTGTCGGCGCGCGCCACGGCGGCGGCGGCGGCGGCATTTTTCGCGGCCCGCGCGGCAAAGGCAATAGCGGACGTGCATTGAAGGTGCTGGAAAAGGCCGGCAGCGAGGTACCCGAAGAGCAGGCGGTACGCGAGCTGCCAAAGCCGCCGCGCCGCCGCAAGGCGAAGACTGCTTGAATGAGCGGAATTGAAGACGTGCCGGCCGACTCGATGATCGAGACCGGGCCGCAAGGGCTGCCGGTGGTGCGCTGCCAGGCGGACGCCCGGGCCGCACGCATGAACGCGGAAGCATTGCCGCAGATCGAACAGGCTGCGCTGGCCGCGGCGGACATGCGGCGTGCCGGCCTGCCTGATTGAAACCAGCGTACTGCTTGCGGCAGGTTGGCAAGACAGCGTCAGTGATAGAGTATATTTA
>JANLTL010000287.1:0-8801 GCA_031362905.1 Burkholderiales bacterium
GGAAGTGAAGCGCGGCGTGTGGCAGGCGGGCGGATTTCCGATCGAGATGCCCGCCATCTCGCTGGCCGAGCCGTTCCAGAAGCCCACGACGATGCTCTACCGCAACCTGCTGGCGATGGAGACCGAAGAACTGCTGCGCTCCTACCCGGCCGACGGCTGCGTGCTGATGGGCGGTTGCGACAAGACCACGCCGGCGCTGATCATGGGCGCACTCTCGATGAACCTGCCGACCATGTTCATGCCGGCCGGACCCATGCTGCGCGGCGACTACAAGGGCAAGTTTCTCGGCAGCGGCTCGGATACCTGGAAGTACTGGGCCGAGCTGCGCGCCGGCAATATCACCGAAGCCGACTGGCAGGAAGTCGAAGACGGCATCGCCCGCTCGCCCGGCCATTGCATGACCATGGGTACCGCCAGCACCATGACCAGCGCGGCCGAGGTGTTGGGGTTCACTCTGCCTGGCGCAGCATCGATCCCGGCGCCAGATTCACGCCACGCACAAATGGCGACGCTCACCGGCAAGGCGATTGTCGAGATGGTCTGGGAAGACGTCAAGCCGAGTGACTTTCTCACTGCGGCGTCGTTCGACAACGCCGTCACTGCCGTGCTCGGACTGGGCGGCTCGACCAATTCGATCGTGCATCTGGTGGCGATGGCCAAGCGCGCCGGCATCAACCTGACGATCGACCGCTTCGACGAACTCGCGCGCAAGACGCCGGTGATCGCCAATCTGCGGCCCTCGGGCGCGTATTTGATGGAGGATTTTTACTACTCCGGCGGACTGCGCGCGTTCCTTGCGCAAATGGGCGACCTGATCGACGGCAGTGCCAAACAGTGCAACGGCAAGACCCTGGCCGAGAACATTGCCGGCGCCAAGATCTACAACGATGACGTAATTCGCCCGCGCTCGAACCCGCTGGTGGCGAAGGACGGCCTTGCGGTGCTGCGCGGCAACCTCGCACCCGAAGGCGCGATCATCAAGCCCGCCGCGATGGAAAAACGCTTCTATAAACACCAGGGCCGCTCGGTGGTGTTCAAGGATTACAACGACATGAATGCGCGCCTCGACGATCCGAACCTCGATATCGATGCCGACAGCGTCATTGTGTTGCAGAGTGCGGGCCCGCAGGGCGCGCCTGGCATGCCCGAGTGGGGGCAATTGCCGATTCCGCAAAAACTGCTCAAGCAAGGCGTACGCGACATGCTGCGCATCAGCGATGCGCGCATGAGCGGCACCAGCTACGGCGCCTGCGTGCTGCATGTGACGCCCGAGTCGCATGTGGGCGGGCCGCTCGCCCTGGTGCAAACGGGTGACATCATCGCCATGGACATCGAAGCGCGAACCGTCGATGTCAAGATCAGCGATGAAGAATTCGCCAGGCGCCGCGCGGCGTGGAAGGCGCCCGCACCGAAATTCACCCGCGGCTACGGCGTGCTCTACCTGAAGCACATCCAGCAGGCCGACAAGGGCTGCGATTTTGACTTTCTTGAACCCGACCAGATCCAGAAACAGGACGGCGAACCCGAGATCCATTGATCCCGGTTGCTCAATGGAACCTGAACTCCGTCTCCAGCAACCACCGCCCCGCGCTGCGCGGGGTGCGCCTCGAAAGGCAATCACCATGACCCGTTCGTTGTCCTCATTGGTTCCTGCATTGCTCCTGACCCTGTGCGCCGCGTTTGCAGCACCGCACGCAGCCGCGCAGAGTTACCCGAATCGCACGGTCACGATGATCGTGCCGTTCCCGCCCGGCGGCGGCACCGACGTCGGCGCGCGCCTGATTGCCCAGCGACTTACCGCCAAGTGGGGCCAATCGGTTGTGGTGGAGAACCGTGGCGGTGCAGCCGGCATCGTCGGCATGGAAGCGGCCGCCAAGGCCAAGCCTGACGGCTACACCTTCATCATGGGCAACGTGGGCACCATCGCGATCAACAATTCGCTCTACAAGAAGCTGCCGTATGACCACGAGACGGCCTACGCGCCAATCAACTTTGTCGCCGACCTGCCGCTGGTGATGCTGGCCTACCCCGGCCTTGCCGCGAAGACGCCGAAGGACATCATCGCCATGGCCAAGGCGGAACCCGGCAAGGTGACCTTTGCGTCTTCCGGCGCCGGTGGCGCGCCGCATCTGGCGGCAGAAATCTTTGAAGACATGGCCGGCATCAAGATGCTGCACGTGCCGTACAAGGGCGGTGGCCCGGCGGTCACCGACCTGATGGCCGGGCACGTCAACATCCTCTTCACCACGGTGCTTGAAGCGGTGGGACATGTGAAGTCCGGCAAGCTGCGCGGCATGGCCGTCACCAGCGCGGCGCGCTCACCCGCCCTGCCCGACGTGCCCACCGTGGCCGAAGCCGCCCTGCCGGGGTTTGATACCGGCTCCTGGCTCGGCCTGCTCGCTCCCGCTGGCACACCGCAAGCCATCGTCGACAAGATCGCCGCTGACGTGCGCGACATCGTGGGCGAACCAGAGACACGAGAAAGGTTCATCTCGCAAGGTGCGTTGCCACGCGCCATGAGCAATGCCCAGTTCATTGCCTTGATTGCTGCCGAGAAGAGGCGTTACGCCAAGCTGATTGCGGACAAGAACATCCGCACCGAATAGCTTTCGCTTTGCTTGCACTCTTCCCTCGCTTTTTCACCCGGCTCACGCTTCAGGGATCATTCCCATGACCACCTTGCACTCCGATACCCTCGCCCGCCTGAAAACGGTCAGCGTTGCTACGCTGTGCACGCAGCTCTTCAAGCGCGGCTTTCGCAACGTCTTCATCCAGGGCATCGCCCGCCTTACCGATCCCTCCGGTGGCAACATGGTCGGCCCGGCCTTCACAATGCGCAGCATTCCGGCGCGCGAAGACCTTGACCAGCTGAGCGCCTTCGACAACCCCGATCATCCGCAACGCAAGGGTATTGAATCGGTACCGCCCGGCCATGTGCTGGTGCTCGATTGCCGTGGTGAAACGCGGGTCGCCTCAGGCGGCCAGATCCTCACCACGCGCCTCAAGGTGCGCGGCGCGGCCGGCCTCGTCTCCGACGGCCCGGTGCGCGACAGCGGCCAGATCGCCGAGATGGATTTCCCGGTCTATACCGCCGGCGGCAGTGCGCCGCTCAATCTGATTCACCACCATGCGATCGACCTCAACGTGCCGATCGGCTGCGGCGGCGTGGCGGTCTATCCGGGTGACATCATGGTCGGTGACGATGAAGGTGTGGCGGTGATCCCGGCGCATCTTGCCGATGAGGTGGCGCGCGATGCAGCCGAGCAGGAAGTCATGGAAGCCTTCCTGCTGGAAAAAATCCAGGGCGGCGCCATTCTGCGCGGCACTTACCCGCCAAATGCCGAGACCAAGGCCGAGTTCGAGGTGTGGCGCAAGGCCAGGGGCCGCTAAGGCTCAATTCCGAAAACCTCAAAGCCCTGCGAATGGCTTGCACCAACAGTTTCGCGTAGAGTCATTGCCAAGAAGCGCTCCAGCAGCGCTTCTCCGGCCTGCCTCAATCCCGGAAAGAGGGGTCGATCCGATCCAGCATGCGTAGCAGGCCCGGCCATTCGAGGCGGCCCAGGGGGCTGGCGCCGTCGGTGTACTCGGCGATCTTGGCGTTCGTGAACCCGCGTTTGGCGATGGCCTTGGCAACATCCTTCGAAGGCATCGTGAGGGTAAGGCCACTGGCAAGCGCATCCACCTGCGCCTGCATCGCCTTCTCCAGGTGCCACATCATCGAGAACGCCTGACCAACGGTTTCACCGGCGACCAGCGTGCCGTGGTTGCGCAGGATCATCACCGGCTTGTCACCCATGTCGTCGGCGAGGCGTTTGCGTTCATCCAGATCGAGCGCAAAGCCTTCACTGTCGTGGTACGCCACCTTGCCGTAAAACAGCATCGCGTGCTGCGACAGCGGCATCAACCCGCGCTTCATCATCGAGACTGCCATGCCGGCACGGGTGTGCGAGTGGATCACGCAGTGCGCGTCCGGCCGGGCAGCATGGATCGCGCTGTGGATCACAAAGCCGGCGCGGTGGATACGATGCGGCGAGGGTTCGACCAGATTGCCTTCCAGGTCAATCTTGATCAGGCTCGATGCCGTGATCTCGTCAAACATGAAGCCGAACGGGTTGAGGAGGTAGTGATCCTTGGCGCCCCGCACCCGCAACGAGATGTGCGTGTAGATCAGGTCGCTCCAGCCATAGTGCGCCACCAGACGGTAACAGGCGGCGAGGTTGACGCGTGCTTCGCGTTCCGCGGGCGTGATGCGAAGTTTTGCGGGGATTGCCATCGATTTTTTTGCTGCAGATGCCATGACTGGTTTCCCTCGAAAAATGTTTGGATTCGATTCACTCGCAGCGGACCAAGGCCATCTTGCGTGCCAACAGGCGCTGGGCCGTCAGATACATCGGACCTTCGACCCACAGGCCGTCGACCAGAACGCGCTCCGCGCCACGCGCGCGGCCCGCTTCGAAGGCCGCAATGAGATCGCGCGCCTTGGCACACTCAAGCTCAGAGGGCGTCAGCGCGGCATTGATCGGGGCTGCGTGATCCGCCCGCACCAGACTCTTGCTGCGATACCCAATGCGGCGCGCGAAGCGGGCTTCATGGACCGCGCCCTCGACATCGGTGAAGGTATACGGTGCGTCGATGGGCTCGATGCCCGCTGCGCGGCATTCGAGCACGAAGCGGCGCCGTGCATAGTCAAGTTCGACCGCATCACGCCCGCGCTCGGCCATGAGGTCAGCGGCGAGGTCTTCGGTGCCAAGCAATGCGGCGCGCACGCGCGGGCTGGCCGCGGCCATCTCTCGCACATTGACAACGCCGAGCGCGGTCTCGCACACCGGCAGCAGCGTGATGCCGCCCACTGGCAGGCCGCGCAGTTTTTCACGGCGCGCCACTTCGATGTCGAGTGCATGCATGTCTGCGGCCGACCCCGCTTTGGGATACGCAATGATGTCGGGCCGTGCCGGAATCACCATGTCAAGATCAGTGAGGCCACCTGCGTCGAGCCGGTTGATGCGCACCACCACCACGGCGCCGGCGGCACGCCACGCCGCGTACAAATCGGCGGCGAGCATGCGTGCTTCATGGCGGCGCGCGGGCGGCGTGAAATCCTCAAGGTCTTGAATCAGCGCATCCGCGCCACTGTGGGTGGCGGCATCGTGCGCGACGGCATCGGCGCCGGCCACGAACAGCCAGGTGCGGCACAGATCGATGGAGCGGGGAGTCATTCAGCCTCCGGGGATCACGCCGGGCGGCAGCGTAAGGCAATAGTCCGCTATGTCTGCGGGCCGCACCCACCAACACTGTTGGGCCGATGGGTGGTTCAGGCAATGTTGCAGCGCACGGCGCAGCATGCGCAGGCGAAACGGCTGGCCGAACACATAGGGATGCACCGACACGTTCATCACCAGAGGATGGCGTGCTGACTGCTCGATCATTTCGTCGAACTGTTCGGTGATCATGTCGCAAAAATCAATCGCGTCGCCCTTGCGGTGGATCACATGCTGCGAATCGTTGAGCTCGATCGGGTAGGGAATCGACAGCAGCGGCCCGGCGCGGGTACGCAACCACACCGGCTGGTCGTCCATCGGCCAATCCATCAAATAGCTGTAACCGAGTTCCTTGAGCAGGTCCGGTGTATTGGCGGTCTCGTAGGCACCCGAAGCCATCCAGCCCTTGGGCGCGCGGCCTTCATGTTGTTTGATGGTGTCGGTGACTTCGCGCAGCAGGCGTTCTTCGTCGGGCTGCCACATGCCGCGCAGGTTTTCGGCGTTGGTACGGCCGTGCGCCACCACCTCATCGCCGCGCTTGCGGATCGCGTCGGTGATCTGCGGCGCATAGTGGTAGATCAGGGAGTTGGTGTTGTGACCGGCCGGCAGCTTCAATTCGTCGAGCAGATCAAACAGACGCCAGATACCGATGCGGTTGCCGTAATCGCGCCACGAATAATTGCGGTTGGTCTGCGGCTCGCCGGTCTTGGCCGGGTCGTGACCGCTGCCCGCGCCGAAGGCAAACCACTCGATGTTGGTGGTGAGCGTAAAGGCGAGGCGCTTGCCCTCGGGCCAGGAATAGTCGGTGCGCTCGATGAGCGGAACATAATCGTAGCGGCTGTGTTGCGGCAGCAGGGGGTGAACCGTCATGGTTGTTGCCCTACTCGGCTTTCGCGCCGGAGGCACGCACCACCGGCGCGAGTTTGCTGATTTCCTTGCCGAGCATGTCGGCAAAAAACTCCGGCGTGGCCACGATCGGCTCGGCGCCAATGTTGCCGTACACCGTCTTGATGTCGTTATCGCCGGTGACCTTGGCAAACGCGGCGTTGATGCGGCGCGCCAGCGCCGGCGCCATGCCGGGCGGGCCGAGTATGCCGCTATACAGCACGATGTCGAAGTCGCGCATGCCTGCTTCCATCATCGTCGGCACCTCGGGCGTGGCCGCGCTGCGCTTCGGGGTAGTCACCGCGATGGCGCGCAGCTTGCCGGCCTTGATGTTGGCAATGGCTGGCGGCATGGTCGAAAACGTGTACGTCACCTCATTGCCGAGAATCGCCTGCGTCGCAGGGGCGCTGCCCTTGTAGGGCACGTGCACCGCATCGATGCCGCCACGGGTCTTCATCAACTCGCCGGCCAGATGGGTGATGGCGCCGATACCGGATGAGGCGTATGAATATTTGCCGGGCGCAGCCTTGATCTGCGCTATCAACTCGGCCAGATTGCGCGACGGGTTGGCAGTGTTGACAACAAGAATCAGTGGCGTCGATGCCACCAGTCCAATTGCAGTGAAGTCCTTGATCGAGTCATAGGGCAATTTTTGATACAGCGTGGCATTGATCGCGTGCGTGGTGATGTCTTGCAGAAACAGGGTGTAGCCATCGGCCGGCGCCTTGGCAGTGAACTCGGACGCGATCGTGGTACCCGCACCCTGCTTGTTTTCGACCAGCACCTGCTGCCCCAGCTCCTGCGAGAGCTTGACCGATAGCGCGCGCGCCAGCCCGTCGGAGATGCCGCCGGCGCCAAAGCCGACAATCAGCCGCACCGGCTTGTTGGGATAGTCGGTCTGCGCATGTGCGGCGGGCAGCGCGGTGCACAGCAGCACGCCGATCAGCGCATTGCGCAGTGGGACAGTCAGACGGTAGATCATGACGGGGTTCCTCTTTGGTGCAATTGAAAGACGGAAAGGCGGAAAGACGGAAAGGCGGAAAGGCGAATGAATCTGCTCTGCGCGCAAGCATACGCCATCCTGCAATGGCCAAAAAGTGAGGTCTTGGCGCGGCATGTTCTGCTCTACACTGCGTGTCATGCCCGCTGCAATTTATTGACGGAGATTCTCATGTTCCATCGCTCATGCCTGGCTGCTGGCGCCGCCGTAGTGGCTGCACTCGCACTGTGGTCAGCCAGCGCTGTCCACGCGCAAGGCACCGCAGCGCAGGCTGCGTATCCGATGCGCCCGGTCAAATTCATCGTCCCCATCACGCCCGGTGGCAGCAATGATGTCGTCGCACGTCTGATCGCGCAAAAGCTCAGCGAGACCTGGGGTCAGCCCGTGGTGGTGGAGAACCGCCCCGGTGCCGGCATGAACCTCGGCGCCGACGCGGTCGCCAAGAGCCCGGCCGACGGCTACACCTGGCTGCTCGGCGCCAACAACATTTTTGTCACCAACCCGCATGTCGGCAAGACACCGTTTGACGTCTTCAAGGACTTCGCGCCAGTCACCACGGTGGCCGCCGTGCCCTTCGTGCTGGTGGTGCATCCGTCGGTACCTGCCAACAATGTTGCCGAGCTGGTCGAGCACGCCCGGAAAAATCCCGGCCAGCTCAACTACGCGTCGAGCGGCAACGGCTCGCCGCAACACCTCGCCGCCGAAATGCTCAGCCACGTGGCCGGCATCAGGATGCAGCACGTGCCCTACAAAGGCGCGATCCCCGCCATCACCGATCTGCTCGGTGGGCGCATTCAGGTATTCATCGGCGCAGTCAATTCGCTACTGCCGCACATCAAGGACGGCAAGCTGCGCCAGCTCGCCGGCGCCGGGGGCAAGCGCTTTGCGGCGTTTCCCGATTTGCCGGCAATCGCCGAGACCGTGCCGGGGGTTGCCGTCGACATCTGGCTCGGTGTGTTCATGCCGGCCAATGTGCCCAAAGAGATTATTGCCAAGGTCAACGCCGACATCGCGCGCGTGCTCGGTGCGCCAGAGGTCAAGGCCACACTCGCGCTGCAAGGCATCGAACCCGTCACCAGCACCCCGGAGGCGCTCGCCTCGACGATTCGCGACGATTACGCGCGCTGGGGAAGAGTGATTCGTGATGCCAACATCAAAGCCGACTGACCGGAACCCCGCAGCATGACGATGCCACCGACTTCAGAAACCCCGAACCCCACCGGCGCAGCAGCAGGCACCTGGGGCAGCGACTCCATTGCGGCCTGCCTGCGCGCCCTCGGCGTGCCATGGCTGGCTCTCAATCCTGGGGCCAGCTATCGCGGCCTGCACGACAGCCTCGTCAACCACCTGGGCAACACCTCGCCGCAAATGCTGCTGTGCCTGCACGAGGAAAACGCGGTGGCGATCGCGCAGGGCTATGCCAAGGCCTCGGGCCGCATGATGGGCGTGGTGTTGCACTCCAATGTCGGGCTGATGCATGCGTCGATGGCAGTATTCAACGCCTGGTGCGATCGCACACCGGTGCTGATGCTCGGCGCCACCGGCCCGTGGGACGCGGCGCGGCGGCGCCCCTGGATCGACTGGATTCACACCGCATCCGATCAGGGTGCGCTGGTACGCGACTTCACCAAATGGGACAACCAGCCGGGCTCGATCCC
>JANLTL010000305.1:0-6494 GCA_031362905.1 Burkholderiales bacterium
GATGATGTTTTTCTGCGCGCAATCCAGAAAGTCTGACGGGGATTCCGATGGATCGCCGCTTTGAACTCGCGCTCGGCCATTTTGAAAAGGCGCTTTCGCGACTGGAGGAATCCCTAGCCTACGACGAGTCAGACATGGCAAGGGATTCTGTCATCAAGCGCTTTGAATTCACCTTTGAAATGGCGTGGAAGGCTTGCTACCGATGGTTGCGCGCCCGCGCCAGCGATGTAGACGAGGAAGCGTTCGCGGTGCTGCCGCGTGCGTTCCAGAACCGGTTGATCGCGGATGAAGCGGTGTGGAGCAACATCCGCAAAGCCCGTAACCAGACGTCACACGCTTATCAGGAGAAAGTCGCCATCGAGGTTGCCGCTTATGTGCGCAGTGCTGCCCTGTCTGCGTTCAGACTTTTGTTGGCAACACTCAAGGCGCGCGCGGAAGAATGAACCAGCGGTTCGGCCTTTCACTTTCGGCATGGCGCGATTTGCGCGAAACGTTTGCCGCCACGCCCGGCATTGAGCGGGTCTGGATATTCGGCTCGCGTGCGCGCGGCGATGCGCGTGACCATTCAGACGCCGATTTGGCGGTTGATGCGCCGGAGATGGACAGCAACGGGTTTCGCGCAATACAGCGCAAGCTTGAAACACTGCCGACACTTTACAAACTGGATGTGGTTCATTACCAAGCCGTAAGCGATCAGGTGTTCAAAGCCGAAATTGAACGGGAGCGAAAGGTATTTTGGGAACCGCCGCGCTACGCGGCTCAATCCGACACGTTAGGTACGGTTTCGCTTAAAGCATTCCAGCGCGAGGCGCTGAAAAATCTCGGCGACTACCTAGGCGAATTGACCAAGTACCGCGCACAGGCGCAGCAGCAGATTGACATTCTGCGTGTCATGGAAGGCGCTGATGACTTGCTCAAGCAGGCGCGTGACTACCCGAGAAAGACCTGGGACGAACTGCGCAAGCGCGCCGCTCTGCCCGCCACGTCGCAAAAATCCGAACACGCGAGCCGCTTCGACGGGTCTGGCGAAGCAGTCCCCAATGTGTGTCTGAAGGTGCCCACCGGCGGCGGCAAGACGCTGCTGGCGACCGCTGCGGTAGGGCAGATATTCAACCAGATGCTCAAGCGCTCATCTGGATTGGTGCTGTGGGTGGTGCCGAATGACGCCATCTTCAAGCAGACCTGGAAAGCCTTGAATGACCGCGACCATCCGTACCGGCAGTTGTTGAACGTGGCCGGAGCGGGTCGAGTGAAGATTCTCGACAAGAGCACGCCGTTGACGCGCATTGACGTGGAAAGCCATTTGTGTGTGATGGTGCTGATGTTGCAATCGGCCGCGCGGCAATCCAAGGAGACGCTGCGGTTTTTCCGTGATCGCGGCAACATTCACGGCTTTTTCCCGCGCGAGGATGACCTTGAGGCGCACTGGGCGTTGTTGAAACGCGTGCCCAACCTGGACGTGTACTCACCATTTGGCACGTCGGCCGAGGAAGCCCGCGCCACCAAGGGGTCGATCATCAAGGAGTCATTGGGCAATGTGATGCGGCTGGTGAAGCCGGTCGTCATCATGGACGAGGGCCACCACGCCTACTCCGAAACTGCGATGGCGACGCTGGATGGTTTCAATCCCTCATTCCTGCTTGAGTTATCGGCTACGCCACGCGGCAAACTGGTGGACAGGGCGGGCCGCACGCTCGGCTCGAACATTTTGGTCGACGTGCGCGGCAACGATCTCGACGAAGCCGAGATGATCAAGCTGCCGATCAATGTGGATGTCAAGCCCTGGGGCAGTTGGCAAGCCTGCCTCGCTGCGGCGGTGGAGCGGCTTGACGAGTTGAAGCGGGAAGCCGCCTTGCTGCAGGCCGAGTGTCAGCGTTATATCCGGCCGATTTTGCTGATCCAGGTCGAGCGCACCGGCAAGGATCAGCGTGATTCCGGCAGCATTCACGCTGAAGATGCAAAAGCCTATTTGCTGCAACTGGGTTTTGCCGAAGCACAGATCGCGATCAAGACCTCCGAGCAAAATGACCTGAAGCAGCCGGAGAACATCGATCTGCTCTCGCCTGCTTGCGAAGTGCGCGCGATCATCACCAAACAGGCGCTCTCCGAAGGATGGGATTGCCCGTTTGCCTACGTGCTGTGCGCGCTCGCCGCGGGGCGTTCGCCGACCGCGTTGACTCAATTGGTGGGGCGCATCTTGCGCCAGCCGCAAACCGCCAAGACGTCGCGCGCCGCCCTCAATGAATGCCATGTGTTGTGCAACGACGCGACCACGGCCGAAGTCGTCAAAGCGATCAAGAAATCGCTTAGCGACGAAGGCATGAAAGATCTGGCCAGCGCGGTAAGGGTCGAAGGGAGCGACGATCCGCCCAAGAAGCATGTGATGAGGCGGCGTCAGCAACTTGCAAAGGCGCGCATTTTTCTGCCGCGAGTAACGTGGGTGGAACCCACATCCACAAATCACGTTGCTCGCAGACCGCTGGAGTATGAAAGCGATGTTCTCGGCGCAGTCGATTGGAGCGCATTCGACGCTGGTAATTTGCTGAGGTCATGGGCGCCAGCGCCGCTCAAAACGACGGCCGGCGCCGCGCCGGACGGTCTCGACCCTCACTGGATTCGCTTGCGTGAAACGGGCGAGCTTGCCGCCAACACGCTGGACCGCACGCGCCTGACCCGCGCGTTGATCGACATTGCACCCAACCCGTGGTGGGTCTGGCCATGGATAGAAACCGCCCTGACACCCTTGGTGGACAAGGGTTTTGACGATGTGACTCTCGCAGCATCGACCGCGTCGATGATCGAAGCCTTGCGCGCCAATGCGATGGCCGAGCGTGACCGTCTGGCTGAAGCGCGCTTTCTGGCGCTAGTTGTCGAGGGCAAGATCGAATTCGCTCTGCGCGCAGATGCGCAAGACTACGAGCTACCCATCACCATGGAGTTTGAGTATGAAGGCCGCGCAGAGCCGCTCACGCGTGACGATGCCCGGCTGGTGGAAAAAAGCTTGCTTGAGCCTTTCATCCGCAATGGACTGAATGATTTTGAATCAAGCTTTGCGTGCTATCTCGACGACAAGGCCGCGCTTGAATGGTGGCATCGCAACGTGGCACGCCGCCAGTACGGCCTGCAAGGCTGGAAGCGTGACAAGGTATTTCCCGATTTCGTGTTTGCGATCATCGATGCGCCCGTTGGTATGCCTGAGGGAAAGCGGCGAGTCGTCGTCATGGAAACCAAGGGCGCGCACCTCGAAGGCAACGAAGACACAAGCTATAAACGAGCGTTGCTCGAACGCCTCAGCTCGCTCTATGCAGACCGCAGGGAGAAGCGCAATGGTGAGCTGGAATTGATTGGCGCCGACAGCAATAGCAGCGTGGTGTGTGATTTGCTGCTCGATACCGCTTGGCAGGGCACGCTTGCCAAGCGCTACTTTTTCTCTCCGGTCGCTACACCGACAACAGCGCTTTGACGTTGTCGCGCGCCATGTCGGCGCCCTTGCCTGATTTGACCACCTCGCCGCGCGACATCACCACATAATGGCCGGCCAGTGATTCGGCGAAGTCGTAATACTGCTCAACCAGCAGGATCGCCATTTCGCCGCTGTCGGCAAGCGAGCGGATCGCGCGCTCGATGTCCTTGATGATCGAGGGCTGGATGCCCTCGGTCGGCTCATCGAGAATCAGCAATTTCGGGTTCATCGCCAGCGCGCGGCCGATGGCGAGTTGCTGTTGCTGGCCGCCGGACAGGTCGCCGCCACGCCGGTGCATCATGTCTTTCAGCACCGGGAACATGTCGAAGATGCGGGAGGGAATCTTTGCGCCGCGTGGCTGGGTGGCGAGGCCCATCAGCAGGTTTTCTTCTACCGTGAGGCGTGGAAAAATCTCGCGGCCTTGCGGCACGTAGGCGATGCCTTGTTTGGCACGTGCATCGGGCGAGAGCTTGCTGATGTCCTTGCCGTTCCACATGATCGCGCCCGACTTGATCGGCACCAGGCCGACCAGGCATTTGAGCAGCGTGGTCTTGCCGACGCCGTTGCGCCCGAGCAGTGTGGTGCAAGCAGCGTCGGGAATCTCGAACGAGAGGTTGCGCAGTGTGTGGCTGCCGCCGTAGAACTGGTTGACGTTTTCCAGGGTCAGCATGGCATTGCCCCGGCAGGCGCTGCGCGTCGTTGATTAGCGGCCAAGGTACACCTCGATCACACGATCATCGCCCTGCACCTGCGTCATCGGCCCTTCGGCGAGGACGCTGCCCTCGTGCAGCACCGTGACCGTGCCCACTTCGCCCGACAGCTTGGCGACGAAGTCCATGTCGTGCTCGACCACCACCACCGAGTATTTGCCCGCCAGGGTGAGGAACAGGTCCGCGCTTTTCATGGTCTCTTCGTCGGTCATGCCGGCCACCGGCTCGTCGAGCAGCAGCAGGCGCGGCTCCTGCATCAACAGCATGCCGATTTCGAGCCACTGCTTCTGGCCGTGCGAGAGCAGGCCGGCCGGCTCATAGGCGCGATGCGTCAAGGCGATCTCGGCCAGGGTGTGCCCGATCAGGTCGTGTTGCGCGCCAGTGAGCCTGGCCTTAAGGCTGGCGAACACACTCTTGTCGGTCTTCATCGCCAGTTCAAGATTTTCGAACACGGTGTGGTTCTCGTACACCGTCGGCTTCTGGAATTTGCGGCCGATGCCGGCCTTGGCGATCTCCGGTTCCGTGAGTTTGGTGAGATCGATGGTCTGGCCGAAGAATGCGGTACCCAGGTCGGGCCGCGTCTTGCCGGTGATCACGTCCATCATCGTGGTCTTGCCGGCGCCGTTCGGGCCGATGATGCAGCGCAACTCGCCACGGTCGATGGTGAGGGTCAGCTTGTTAAGCGCCTTGAAGCCGTCGAAGCTCACCGTGATGTCGTCGAGATACAGGATCGGGCCGTGGATGGTGTCGACTTCGCCGCTGACGACGCGGCCATCGATGCCGGCGGCGTCCCCCGCGGGGCCGCGGATATCGCTCACGATGGCACCTTCGCACCGGGCACCGTGTCTTCGGGCAGAGCGTCACCCCTCTTCCCGCGTTTGCGATTCCACAGCTCCTTGATCGCGCCGACCACACCGTTGGGCAGGAACAAGGTCACCAGGATGAACAGGGCGCCAAGGAAAAACAGCCAGTATTCGGGGAACGCCACGGTCAGCCAGCTCTTCGCGCCGTTCACGATGCCAGCCCCAAGAATGGCTCCCACCAAGGTTCCCCGGCCACCTAGCGCGACCCAGATGGCAATTTCAATCGAATTGGCCGGCGACATCTCGGACGGGTTGATGATGCCCACCTGCGGCACATACAGCGCCCCGGCAATGCCGCACATGACCGCCGAGAGGGTCCAGATGAAGAGCTTGTAGTGCACCGGGTTGTAGCCGGAGAACATCACGCGGCTCTCGGCATCGCGAATCGCAGTGAGCACCCGGCCCAGCTTCGAGGTGACGATCCAGCGTGCCATCAGCAGCATGCCAATGAGTACCAATGCGGAAATCACGAACAGTGTCATGCGCGTGCTGGATGTGGCAATCGGGATGTCGAGGATGCGCTTGAAATCGGTAAAGCCGTTGTTGCCGCCAAAGCCGGTGTCGTTGCGGAAAAACAGCAGCATGAAAGCAAAGGTCATGGCCTGCGTGATGATCGAAAAATACACGCCCTTGATGCGCGAGCGGAAGGCGAAGAAGCCGAACACGAAGGCCAGCAACCCCGGCACCAGCACCACCAGCAGCATGGCGTACCAGAAGTGTTCGGTAAAGCTCCAGTACCACGGCAAGGTTTTCCAGTCGAGAAACACCATGAAGTCCGGCAGCGGCAGGTGATACACGCCGTCCAGGCCGATCTGGCGCATCAGGTACATACCCATCGCATAGCCGCCCAGGGCGAAGAACACGCCATGGCCGAGCGACAGGATGCCGGTGTAGCCCCAGATCAGGTCCATCGCCAGCGCCACCATGGCGTAGCACATGATCTTGCCGATCAGCGCCACGGTGTAGTCGGGAATGTGAAACAGGCTATCTTTCGGCAAGCCCAGATTGCACAGCGGGAACACCACGAAGGCGAGCAGTGCGAAAAGCGCGAACAGCAGCCATCCGCGCGGGCCGTAGAGACGCGAGAACAGGGATTTCTCAGGCACGGCGGGCATCATGAATCGGCGAAGCGCCCCTTGATCGCGAAAATGCCCTGCGGTCGCTTCTGGATGAAGACGATGATGAATACCAGGATGCAGATCTTCGCCAGCACCGCGCCGGCCAGGCCTTCGAGAAACTTGTTGGCGATTCCCAGGCCCATCGCGGCATACACCGTTCCAGCCAGTTGTCCGACGCCGCCCAGCACCACCACCATGAAGGAATCGACGATATAGCTTTGGCCGAGATCGGGGCCGACATTGCCGATTTGCGACAAGGCGCAGCCCGCAAGGCCGGCGATGCCCGAGCCCAGACCAAACGCCACGGTATCGATGCGCCGGGTCGGCACCCCGACGCAGG